>DAIDJU010000001.1 GCA_027451225.1 Acidocella sp.
GCGGCCCTCTCCCGGGCAGCGAGCCTGTTGCGCGATGCGCGGGCGGAGGCGCGTATCCCCGACAGCGCACGCCAGCCAACACTCAATGATCTGGACGCGCCGCCCATGGATGTGGCGCATCGGCGGCGGCTGACGCCGTGACAATCGTTGGAGGTTCCGCGCCGGGTTGCTTCGGCATTCCTGCGCTCCTGTGATGGAACGTCAGAGCGACAAGGCGGAACATCGCAGGGGGCAGCCAGCGCCACCTTTATCCCTGGAGGTGATTGCCGCGCGGCTGGCGGCGTTAGATGCCGGGCAGGCGGCGATGAATGGCGCGCTGGGGCTGATGCTGGATACGATGCATGTGCAAACCACGCTGCTGCGCAAGCTCAACGAGTTCGCCGCCGATGATGCAGCACCTTCGCCGCTGCTCACAACCCTGCAGGGTCTCACCGCCGCGATCATGGAGCTGGATGCGTCGGTTGGCGATGTGGAACGGAAATTCGACGGGCTGGCGCAGGTTTTGCGCATGGCTTTTGGCGTGCCGCCCGGCGAAGCGCCGCCCGATCACAACGGGCCGGAATGGCCACAGTCTCCAGGCATGGATGGTGAGGGCGGCTGAATGCTGACCTATCGCACCGGGGCGGCGGGGGCGCCGGCAGCGGCGCGGTTCATGAGCGAGCATTTATTGCAGCAGACTTTGTCGCCCGAGATGGCGGCGATGGCCGAATATTATGAGCAGGGTGTGACCCCGCCAACGCTCGCCTATGCCGCCGCGTCGCGCTACGGCCGATTCATGGCCGGAGGCACTCCGTTGCCGGCGGAAATGCTGGATGGGCTGGTGCGGGTGGAATCAGAGCGCCTTGCCGAAAGCGGCGTTGCAATAGCCACGGGCGCGGATAATGGGCTGGATGAACTGATTTTGCGGGCTTTGGCGGCCTTTGCGGCGGCGGGGCTGGTGGGCCGTGAAGAAGCGCTGGGCTGTCTGGCTCGGCTGTCTGGGGCGGGACCAACCAGAGACGGGGGCGGTGAGGGGACAGACGACAAAGAGAGACACTTCGCTGCGATGGCCGAGGCCGCGTTTGCGCCAGATCGCAGCAGTGCGACTGCAGCGCCCCGGCGGGACATGAACCCGATGTTGGCGCGGCGGCTGGGGATTGAGCCGCATCGCGGGCTGAAACCTGATGAGGTGGCGTGCCTGCTGAACGGGCAGCGTGCGGATGGCGGCGTCATCGAGGGCCGGGTGCAGCGCGCCTCGAGCCTGCCGCTGGCGCAGATTTTTGGCTTGGATGCAGCACGGGTGCCAACGCCCGAAGAATTGGCGCGGATGCTGGCGGGGCGGAAGGTCAATGGCGAGGCGTTGCCCGCCGAGGAAGCCGAGCGGGCGGTGCGGCGTTTGCTGGCGGGATTGGGCATCAAAGACAAAACACTTACCACCGAACAGCGCGCGCATATTCTCAAAGGGCGTGATGCCGATGGCCGGGAGGTGAGTGCCCGCCAATACCGGACCATCTTTGAAGCCGCCAAAATGCGGATTGGCTATATCGATCTGACCTTCTCGGCCCCGAAATCGCTCTCCATTGCCTGGGCGTTTGCCCCCACCAAAGCCGAGCAGGCGATGCTGCATCAGGCGCATCGAGACGCGATCGATAATGTCATGGCCGTCATCGAGCAGGAGATTGGCCGCGCCTCAATCGGTGATGCGGCGAAGCGGGGTTATGAGGCCGGTTCTATCGGCTGGGTGTCCTTCGATCATTACGCGGCCCGGCCGACGGTTGAGATCGTGCGGGAGGATGAGCACGGGGAGCCGGTGACTGAGCTGCATACGCTGACCGGCACGCAAGGCCGTGCGCCGGGCGATATGCAGATGCACACCCATGTTGCCGTATTCAACATCGTGGAAACGCCGAGCGGGCGGGTGGGCAGCATCAATCTCGCACTGCTCGAGGGGCGCATTCATGAGTGGGGCGCGCTGTATCAGGCCTATCTTGCCAATCATCTGCGCGCCCATGGTGTAGTGGTGGAACTCGATGCCCGCACGGAGATGGCGAAACTCTCCGCCGTGCCGGAAACCGTGGTCGCGCAATTTAGCAAACGGACCATGGGTGGGACCGAAGCGGCGCGGGCCTATGCCAAATCGCAGGGACTGGACTGGGAGACCCTTACCCCAGCCCGGAAAATCGCATTGCTGAAAGCCGGGGTACAGAACCCGCGCGAGGCCAAGAGCGATGATGTTAGCGACCTCGCTGCCTGGCGAGCGACGGCGACGCGGCTGGGTTATGAGCACCGGAGCGTGCTGCGTCCGGATGGTGTCATGCCTCTCCCCAGCCGTGAGCAGCGGCTGGAGACCGCCTTCCAGGCCGCACTGCCGCTGCTGGGCAGGCAATTTGATCGACGAGCGGTGATTGATGGTGCGGACGCCCGGATCGCCGCCGCCAAGGGGCTTATCGCGGCGGGAATTGGAGAGGCAAGCGATGTCGATTCCATCACGCAGGCTTTTCGTGAACGCGGTGTTCAGCGCCGGGGTGAGGACGCCGCGTTGATCTGGGGGCGTGTGCCGGGGCGCCAGGGCCGGGACCGGGTGGCGGTGACCACGACGCTCGAGCTTCGTGAGGAACAGAGGC
>DAIDJU010000002.1 GCA_027451225.1 Acidocella sp.
CCCCGGGCCATAGCGGGTCCGGGGCGTTCAACAGGCTCGAAAGGCGCTGTCTGAGATGGTCTAGTCTAGTCAAGCCGTTTCCTGAACCGCCGCTTCCTCCTGAGGTGCCTCGATGCCCGGACGCCAGTCCCGGAAGAAGGCACGGCCAATTGCAGCGGCGATCTTCTGTAAATGAATCTGAAGCAAGTCTAAATAGTCATGAAGCCCGATGGCGAGAATATGGCTGAGCGGTTTTCCGACCAGCAATTCGCGCAACAGCTCCGCCATCTCGATCGCTTCTCCCGCCGCGTTCAGTCCGTAGAGCCGGCGCAGATCGTCGAGATGCGATTCCATCCGCCGCACGCACAGCAGCACCGAACGCGGCGAGGACGGGTCGCGCAGCAGGAAATGCACCACATCCTCGGGCGAGAATTCGGCACGGGCGAGGCGCTTGAACGCATGATACCCCGCCGCCGCGCGCAGCACCGCGTTCCACTGCGTCAGCTCCGCCACGCGCTTCTCCTCCGCCCCTTGCGGCAGCAGGGCGGTGTATTTGATGTCGAGCATGCGGGTGGTCTGGTCCGCGCGCTCCACGCACCGGCCCAGCTCGTAGAAATACCACCCCTGGTCGCGGTACATGGTGCCCTGGGTAATGCCGGTATGGGCCTGCACGCCCTCCTTGAGCCTTGTGCACACGCGCGAGAGCGCGTCGCCCTCCAGATCCTCGGGCATGATGCGCGAGACGAAGCGCTGGAACACATTGATCTGCCGCCACATCTCCGTGCTCATCAGCGGGCGCAATGTGCGCGCGTTGGTGCGCGCGTCCTCCACCGAGGCGGGGATCGAGGTCTTGTTGCCCCGGTCCAGCAGGTAAAAGCGCTTCACATGGGTGGCATCCACCGAGAAGCCTCGTTCGAGAAAGTTCTTCTCATCGGCGTTGATGCGAACCAGCCCCCACCAGGCGGCGGCCTCCTCGCCGGGGCTCTCGAAGCTCTGCGTCACGTCGATCAACCGGGCGAGGTTCTCCACCCGCTCCAGGTAGCGGGCCATCCAGAACAGGCCCTCGGCGTCACGCGCCAGCAATCCGGGATCGCGCAAACGGCTCATGCCTCACCTCCTTGGGCAAAAGATTCAGCCAGCACCCAGGTATCCTTCGAGCCGCCGCCCTGGGAAGAATTGACGATCAGGCTGCCCCGCTTCATCGCCACGCGCGAGAGCCCGCCGGGCAGCACCCAGCTCTCCTTGCCGGTGATGATGAAGGGCCGCAGGTCGAGATGGCGCGGCCCGATGCCCTCTTCCGCCAAAGTCGGGGCAACGGAGAGGCCGATGACCGGCTGGCTGATCCAGTTCTCCGGGTTGGCGAGGATGGCGTCGCGGGAGGCTTCCAGCTCCTCCTTGCTGGCACGCGGGCCGATGGTGATGCCATAGCCGCCGGACTCGCCCACCGGCTTGGTCACCAGCTTGTCGAGATTCTCCAGCGTGTATTTCAGCCCCTCCGGCTCGCGGCAGATATTCGTGTCCACATTCTGGATCAGCGGCTCTTCGCCCAAATAATACTTAATGATGCGCGGCATATAGGCATATACCGCCTTATCATCCGCCACACCGGTACCCACCGCATTGGCGATGGTCACATTCCCCGCCCGCCACGCGCCGATCAGCCCCGGCACGCCGAGCATGGAATCCGGGCGGAACACCAGCGGATCGAGGAAATCGTCGTTCAAACGACGGTAAATAGTGTGCACGCGCTTCAGCCCGGCGGTGGTGCGCATATACACGCGGTCGTTCTCAACCGTCAGATCCGCGCCCACCACCAGCGGCACGCCCATCTCGCGCGCCAGGAACACATGCTCGAAATAGGCGGAGTTGTAGATGCCGGGGCTGAGCAGCACGACCTGCGGATCATCGGCGCAGGCGGGGGCCACCTCGCTCATCGCCGCGCGCAGGCGGCGGCCGTAATCGTCCACCGGGCGCAGCTTGATCCCCGCCATCAGGTCCGGGAAGGTCCGCAGCATCAGATGCCGGTTCTCCACCACGTAGGAGACGCCCGACGGCGTGCGCGCGTTATCCTCCAGCACGCGGAAATCGCCATGCTCGTCGCGGATGATGTCGATGCCGCAAATATGCGCATATGTGCCGTAGCGGACCGGGAAATCCTGCATCTCCGGCCGGTAGTTGGAATTGCCATAGACGAGATCCGCCGGGATCACCCCGTCCTTCACCACCAGCCCCTTGCTGTAAATATCGCCCAGGAAGGCGTTGAGCGCCGCCACGCGCTGCTTGCAGGCGCGCTCCAGCAAATCCCACTCGCTGGCGGTGAGCACGCGGGGGATGCAGTCGAAGGGCAAAATACGGTCGATGGCCGTGGCGTCGGAATACACGGTGAAGGTCACGCCGAGATCGATCAGATCCGTCTCCGCCGCCGAGGCGCGGGCGCGCAGGGCATCCAGCCCTATCCCTTCCAGCCGCTCGGCCAGCCGATGCGGCACGGGTCCAGCATCGGGGCGCGGGGAGGTCAGCTCGCAAAAATAACGGCCAGGATCGTAATCGGGCCAGAGCTTACGGAAATCGTCGTTCAAACCAGCGCCTCCAGGTCACAAAACGCATTATTGGGGAAGGGGAATGCCGCGTGGAATGTCATGTCACGGTCACAAAATGCTGAAATCCGCGCCAGCGGCTGAGCCTTCGCTGATAATTTCATCGCATTAACCATGTTTTGACGCCTATCCGTCACTTGACGGTTTCAAGCTGCCTCCAAAACGGGTTCCCCCGCAAGCCCTTCTCATCAACTTCATGTCAACTTCCATGCAAACACCGGACCATTCCGCCCCTGCGCCGGAGGCAAAGGTTTTTCCCGGTAGGCACTGGCGTGACACTCTGTTAAGCCACACCAAATGCAACCACCGCCGGGGACTTCCGCCTGTGACGAGATGATCGACCGCCTGGGCCGGATTCGCGCCCCGTGGGGGCCGGTCATGTCCGCCGTGCGGGAACTCGGGCCGGAGGAGCTGGAACGCCGCAGCGCGGCACTTAACCGGCAGATCGGCCTAGCCACCCCATTCGGCAGCACCCCGAAATCGGTCTACGACCCCCTGCCCGCCGTGCTCACCGCCGCCGAGTTCGATAATCTGGCCACAGCGCTGCGCCAGCGCGCGCGCATGCTCAACGCGGCGCTCGAGGATCTGTACGGCCCGCAAACCCTGCTGCGCACGGGCAAGCTGCCCCCGGCCCTGGTGCTGGGGGACAGGCACTTCCTGCGCGGCATGCACACCTCCACGCCGCTCATGGCGCCGCGCCTCTCGCTCTACGCGGCCGATGTCATCCGCGCCCCGGACGGCAAATTCCGCCTGTTGCGCGATCATACCGGCATCATCCCCGGCCTTGGCCACGCGCTCAGCCTCCGCCGCCTGGCCTCCAGCGCCCTGCCGGAGCTGTTCCGCGCCGGCGGCCTGCGCTCGCTGCGCCCGGCGCGCGAGATGCTGGTGGACCATCTGCACCGCGAGGCCGAGGGCGGGCTGGTGGCCGTGCTCTCCGCCGGGGCCAACGGCCCCGCCAACCAGGACAGCGTGGACGAAGCCCTGCTCGCCCGCGCGCTGGGGCTGCTGCTCATCGAGCCCGGCGACCTCGCCGCCCGCAACGGCGCCCTGCACATGAAAACGCTGAGCGGGCTGCTGCACATCGCCACGCTCATCCGCGGCATTTCCGGCATCGACCTCGACCCGCTGGAGCAAGGCGGCCGCCCCGGGCTTGGCATTCCAGGCGCGTTCGGGGCCATCCGCGCCGGGGTGCTGACCATGCTCAACGCCCCCGGCGCCGGGCTGCTGGAAGCAGCACCGCTGCTGCCATACATCGACCAGCTCTGCCAGCCTCTGCTGGGCGAGGACCCGCAGCTCCCCCGCGCCGCCGAAGCAGATCTCGCCACCCCCTCCAAGGCCCCTTTCGTCACCGGCAAGGGCTATGCCTCGGTGCCGCTCAGCTTCCGCCTGTTCGCCTGGAACGACGGCGCGAACTGGCAGGTCCTGCCCGGCGGCCTCGGCATGCCGCTGGCCACCACCGGCGGCGGCGATCCCGCGCTCGGCCTCAAGGATATCTGGGTGCTGGACGACGAGGAGGACCTCTACACCGCAGGCCCCGCCCCAGCCGAACCGCCCGAGCATGTGAAATTCCTGCCCGCGGCGCATCTGCCCTCGCGCCTCGCCGACAATTTGTTCTGGCTCGGCCGTTCGGTGGAACGGCTGGAAGCCGCGTGCCGCCTGCTGATGCTGGCCCTGCCGCGGCTGGAATCCGGCACTTCCCTGCCGCGCGACATCGCCGAGCGCACCCTTCTCGCCCGCTGCCTGGCCCAGGCCGGGCTGCTGCCCGCCGATATCGCGGGCAGCGCCGTCTCCGGCCGTTTGCTGCGCCAAACACTGACGCGCCGCCGCCCCTTGGCCGGGCTGGTGAAGGAGGTCGGGCGGCTGGTGAACGCGGCCTCCGAGCGGCTTTCACCCTCGATGCTGGCCACGGTGCGCTTCGCCCTGCACCAAGCCGCCGAGGCCCTGCCCAACGAAGAAACCGCCCTACCCACCATGCTCAGCTTCGCCGCCACCTTCGCGGGCATCGCGGCGGAGAACATGTCGCGCGATGGCGGCTGGCTGTTCCTGGAAATGGGCCGCCGGCTGGAGCGCGGCGAGACCCTGGCCGAGAGCCTCGCCATATTGCTCGACGCGCCGCCGGAACGCCTGGAACCCGGAATGGCGCTGAGCATCGAACTCGCGGACTCCGTGCTGAGCTATGATTTGCGCCATGCGGGCATTCTCGCCCCCGGCCCCGTGCTCTCCATGCTGTTGGCCGACACCTCCAACCCCCGCTCGCTGGCTTATCAATGCGCGGCATTGCGCGCCTGCCTGGAGCGCCTGGGCGCCGAGGATGACGCCGACGCCGCCCGCCAGTTGCAGCAGGATGTCACCAACCTCGCCGGCACCGCCACCGGGCTGCGCGCGCCGCTGGTCCATGCCGGGGCCAAGCTGCGCCTGCTCTCGGACCGTGTGCATCGCCGCTTCTTCACCCTGCTGCCCGAGGCGCATACGCTGGAAGACGAAGAAATCCTGGAAGCCGCGCAGTGACTCTCTACCGCCTGCACCATGCCACCACCTACGATTACGCCGAACCCGTGGTCCTCGGCACGCATTTCCTGCATCTGCTGCCGCGCGAGCGCCCAGGCCAGACAGTGCGCGAAGCCCAGCTCGACATCGCCCCCAGCCCGGACAACCGGCGCGACGAGACAGACCATTTCGGCAACCACACCACCACCGTGTCGCTCACCGGGGCGCATAAGGAATTCCGCGTCGCCCTCAGCGCCACGATCGAGGTCTTCCAGCCCGACCCGCCCCCGCCCGAGGCGACGCCGCGCTGGGAAGCCATCGCCGCGCACGGGATCATCGCCCCCGAGGTGGCGGAATTCTGCCTGCCAAGCGGCCTCGCCGCCCCCAATGGGGAAATCGCCGATTACGCCGCCGTCAGCTTCCTGCCCGGACGCAGCATACTGAGCGCGGTGCTGGAGCTGAACCAGCGCATCTTTACCGAGATGACCTACCGCCCCGGCGTGACGAATAACTGCACCACCGCCGTGCATGCGTTCAACACCCGCACCGGCGTGTGCCAGGATTATGCGCATTTCATGCTCGCCTGCCTGCGCGCACTGGGGCTGCCGGGGCGCTATGTCTCGGGCTATCTGCGCACCACCCCGCCGCCAGGGCAGGAGAAGCGCCGCGGCGCCGACCAGTCCCACGCCTGGATTTCCGCCTGGATGGGCGCCGAAATCGGCTGGGTGGATTTCGACCCCACCAACAACCTGCTGGTGCGCGACGAACACGTCACCCTCTCCTGGGGCCGGGATTTCAACGACGTCTCCCCCCTGCGCGGCATCATCATGGGCGGCGGGCGGCACTTCCTGCGCGTGAACGTGGATCTCGACCCGGTCCTGACCTGAATCGATTCCCACCGAAACGAATTACGGAAACGTTATTGCCAGCCGCACATTTTTGTTCGCACGGATAAAATTATACACGCGAAAATGTGATCCGCCTGCCCACCAATGCACGCCACCCCCACAAAAACAAACAAAACAAAGCAAAATCAAATAGATAAACAGGACCCCTCGACACTCACAAAATTGTTATTGTCAAATAGTCTAAATTTTTATGTTGCTTTCCCGTATAGACACTGAATAATTGTAGTTAACTACTTTTAACCAAGTTTCCTGAGGGGGTCTCATGGCCAGCGGCGGCACCACTTACACCAGAACATTTGCCAATACTTATTCGGTTAGCGACACCAGCGGCACCCTCGCCTTCATTAGCAGCGGAAACACCCCGGCGGGTACCTCCCTCGGCACCGAGACCCTCGGCTACACATCATCGACGATCAGCTACACCGGCAGCAAGGACAGCAGCATTGCCGATAGCGGCTCGTTCAAGGCCAATGCCCCCGAATATGTCGGCGCTGTCGTTTCCGGCGGGACCATAATCGGCTATCTCTTTTTTGATACCGGCGCGTCGAAATATTACATTGTCAGCGATAGCACGATCACGAGCACTCAGCTTGCCAGTGCCTCCATCGTCTCGTCTGACACACTGACGATCTGCTTCATGGCCGGCACCATGATTGCCACCCCGGCTGGCGAAGCTGCCGTCGAAACCCTGAAGGCCGGCGATCTCGTTACCCTGGCCGATGGACGCACCGCCCCCGTCCTGTGGCTTGGCCGCCAGACAGTCTCGGCTGTTTTCGCCGATCCGCTGCGCGTGCACCCCATTCGCATCAAGGCCAACGCCCTGGCCGATGGCGTGCCCTCCCGCGATCTCCTCACCTCCCCGGACCATGCCATTCTGGTCGATGGCATCCTCGTCCATGCCAGCGCCCTGGTGAATGGCCGTTCCATCATCCGCGAGAGCGAGGTGCCGGAAACCTTCACCTATTATCACGTCGAGGTTGCGGAACACGCGCTGATCCTGGCCGAAAATACTCCGGCTGAAACCTTTATCGACAACGTGGACCGCATGGCTTTCGACAACTGGGATGAGCATGCGGCCATCGTGGGCGAAACCTCGATCCCCGAGATGGAGTATCCCCGCGCCAAATCCGCCCGCCAAATCCCCACTGCCACGCGCATGCGCCTTGCTGCACGCGCCGACGAAATCTTAGGCGCCAGCATCGCTACCGCTGCGGCATAAGTCACACAAACCACTAAAAAGCCGCCCTTTGTAAAAAAGGGCGGCTTTTTTTACATCTGAAGAATACCGCTTAGCGCGGGCGAAACGCCATGAAGTACCCGACCAGCGCGGCCAGCAGCAGCAGCGGCAGCGCCAGCACCATGGTCCAGAACATCAGCCCAACCGCCCCAATCACGAGCCCGAAAATCGCCAGTCTGACCAGAAACGCGCCAACGCCGTTTTTCGGGGGCGGCGGATCGACGAACTCGCCTTCCGGCGTCATGTCGATCACCTGACCTTCATCTTTTTTCATGCTGCTCATATAGGCCCGCCCAAGCTGTGCTTCAATTCAGCGCGGCCAGGGCGGTCTCCAGCCGGTGCAGGTAGTCATCGGCGGCGCGGGCGTAATCCACGTCCAGGGCCGAGGAGAGTTCGGAGGTCGCGTTCCACAGCGCCTCGCGCAGCAGCGAGGCGGCTTTGAACGCCTCGAACGCCACACGCTCGCCGCGGTCCAAATCGCGCCCATAATAGGCGCGCAGCAGGGCGTCTTCCTCATGCGGGTAGAAATTATTGTTGGAGCAGAGATTGGCGAGGTCGAACATCGGCGCGTTGAACCCGCCGTAATCCCAGTCCAGCAGCCAGAGCCTGGCGCCATCGTCGAACACGTTTCCGGCCAGCAGGTCGTTATGGCAATACACCATCTCCACCTTGCCGACGCGCGCCTCCAGCTTCTCGTTGATCTCCTGCAACGCCTCCAGCCGCTCGCGGATGCGCGACTCGCTCTTATACAGCGCCGCAATATAGGAGCGGTTGATATGGAACACCCAGAACGCCAGCAGCGGCCCCTGCAGAAACCCCGCCATGCTGGTATGGCAGCGCCGCAGCAGCGCCGCGATGCGCAGCAGGTTTTCGGGCCGCTGGATCTCATCCGGCTTGAGGCTTTGCCCCGGCAACAGGCGCATCACCATCACGCCCGGCGCCGTATAGAAAATCTTCGGCGAGATCCCGGCCCGCGCCGCGGCCCTGGCGGCGGCTTGCTCATTAAAGCGCATCACGCCGTGCTCGGGCTTGTCCTGCCCCAGCCGCACGGCATAGCGCTGGCCATCGGCCTGGAGCACGCCATAATTGCGGTTAGTGGTCCCCCCCTCAAGCGGCCAGATCTTGATGGGACCAGTCCAGAACGGAATGGCCTCAATTTCCAGCAAGGACTGGTCAGCCATCACATCGCTCACTTCAGATCACCCAGCATGTGCATGATGAGGTTTTACACCACAAAAACCTAACCAGGGAACTGCAATTCCAACATATTTGTCCAAGCTGTGGCGGGCGGCACGGCTTGCGGCTACAAGGGCCAGATGCCCGAGGATGATCTTTTCGGCCCGCCTGAGCCCACCGCGCCGCCCAGCCCCGCCGCCCAGCCGCTGGCGGAAAAGCTGCGGCCGAAGACGCTCGGCGACATTGTGGGCCAGGACCATCTGCTAGGCCCCGAGGGCAGCCTCACCGGCATGCTCAAGCGCCATTCCCTGGCCTCGCTCATCCTCTGGGGCCCGCCGGGTGTCGGCAAAACCACCATCGCCCGGCTGCTGGCCGCCCAGGCGGGGCTGCAATTCCGGCAGATCTCGGCGGTGTTCTCGGGCGTCGCGGACCTCAAGAAAGTGTTCGAGGACGCGCAGAAACTCCAGCGCGCCGGGCATGTCACGCTGCTGTTCGTGGACGAAATCCACCGCTTCAACCGCGCCCAGCAGGATGCGTTCCTGCCGGTGGTCGAGGCCGGGACCATCATGCTGGTCGGCGCCACCACCGAGAACCCATCCTTCGCGCTCAACGGCGCCTTGCTCTCCCGCTGCCAGGTTTTCGTCCTGCGCCGGCTGGACGACGAGGCGATGGAGCAACTCCTCTCCCGCGCCGAGGCGGAAATGCACCGCCCCCTGCCGCTGACCGAGCCCGCCCGCGCCACCCTGCGCGCCATGGCCGATGGCGACGGCCGGGCCCTGCTCAACATGGCCGAGCAGCTCTTCGCCCTGCCGCCCGATGGCGAGCTTTCCGAAGAGCAACTCCAGCGCATGCTCTCCCGCCGCGCGGCCCTCTACGACCGCGACCGCGAGGAGCATTACAACCTCATCTCCGCTTTGCATAAATCCATGCGCGGCTCGGATGCCGACGCGGCTTTATACTGGCTGGCCCGGATGCTCGCGGGTGGCGAGGACCCTCGCTACATCGCCCGCCGCATCACCCGCTTCGCCTCGGAGGATATCGGCCTCGCCGACCCGCAAGCCCTGCCCCAGGCTCTGGCCGCGTGGGAGGCTTACGAGCGCCTGGGCTCGCCGGAGGGGGAAATCTGCATCGCCCAGGCGGTGCTGTATCTGGCCACCGCCCCCAAATCCAACGCCGCCTACAAGGCGCTGGGGGCGGCCAACCGCGCCGCCAAGGAAACCGGAAGCCTGATGCCGCCGATGAACATCCTCAACGCCCCCACCAAGCTGATGAAGACCCTCGGCTATGGCGAGGGCTACGAATACGACCACGACACCGAGGAAGGCTTCTCCGGGGCCAATTACTTCCCCGAGGGCATGGGCCGCCCGGATTTCTACCGCCCCAAGGAGCGCGGCTTCGAGCGAGAAATCGTCAAGCGCCTCGCCTATTGGGCCAAATTGCGCGAAGAGAAGGCATGACCGAGTACACCATCACCGAAACCGGGGCCGAAATGCGGCTGGACCGTTACCTGCGCCGCGAAATCCCCGGCCTGAACCAGAGCGTGCTGCAAAAGCTGCTGCGCACCGGCAAAATCCGCCTGAACGGCGCCAAGGCTGAAGCCAACACCCGCCTCAACGCGGGCGACACACTGCTGGTGCCCGAAATCGCCCCGCCCACGCAAAAGCCGCGCGAGCGCCATGTGGTGAAGATGGACCCCGCCCGGCTGAAAGAGCTGGAGGGCATGATCCTCTACCAGGATGACTCCGTCATCGTGCTAAACAAGCCCGCGGGCCTCGCGGTGCAAGGCGGCTCAGGGATTGCCGTGCATATCGACGGCATGCTGGACGCCCTGCAAGACGATGCCGAGGAACGCCCCAAACTCGTCCACCGGCTGGACCGCGACACCTCCGGCATCCTGTTGCTGGCCCGCAGCGCGCGCGTGGCCAACAAGCTCTCCGCCGCCTTCCGTGGGCGCGATGTGCAGAAAACCTACTGGGCGCTGCTGGCCGGCGTGCCAGAGCAGTTGGAAGGGCGCATCGATTTGCCGCTGAAACGGCTCGATCTCGGCACCACCTCGCGCGCCGAGCCCGCCAGCCGCAAGGATAAAGAGGCGCAAAAAGCCATCACCGATTACCGTGTGCTGGACAAGGCGGGCAAGCGCTTCTGCCTGGTGGAGCTGAACCCGCATACCGGGCGCATGCACCAGCTGCGCGCACACTGCCTCGCCCTCGGCACGCCAATTCTGGGCGATGCGGTCTATGGCGGCATCTTTTCCGAACATTTCGCGCAGCAGCTGCATCTGCACGCGCGCAAGCTGGTGGTGCCGCACCCCGAGGGCGGATTTTTATCCGTCGAAGCCCCGCTGCCGAAACACATGCACGACGGGCTGGCTTATCTCGGGTTTGATACACCGGAGGCGGAGAAGCCGAAACGGGGGAGGTAGAGGGGAGATTGG
>DAIDJU010000003.1 GCA_027451225.1 Acidocella sp.
TCTGCAAGAACAGCAGCTCATGGCCGCGCCGTTGATCGTGCGTACAGCGGAGGATATCGGCGCCGATACCCAGGAGGTGACGCTGCTTCTCCATGACTTCACCTTCCAGGACCCATCGGAGATTCTGGCGCGACTCACCGCTGGCAGCGCCCAAGGCGGCATGGGCATGATGGGCGGCATGGCCATGGGCAACGGCCCGGATCTCAATGATGTTGATTTCGACGCTTATCTCGCCAATGGCCGTACGCTGGACGATCCGCAGATCGTGCGCGTGGAACGCGGCGGACGAGTGCGTCTGCGGCTAATCAATGGCGCCACCGCGACCGCGTTCTGGATCGATACCGGTGGAGTTGCCACACAGCTCATTGCCGTGGATGGTGATACCGTGGAGCCGCTCGGCATTTCCGCGCCCGTACCTGTAGCGGAGGGCCAGCGGTTGGACCTGCTGCTGACCCTACCCGCAGGTGACGGCGCATATCCTATCCTCGCGCAGCGCGAGGGCGATGTTGCCCGCACCGGCATCGTACTTACCACGCCAGCCGCACAAATCCTGAAACTCGCCAAACAGGCGGATACGCCAGCAGGCGCTTGCGGCATCTCACTGGAAACCAATTTGCGTGCGCAGGCACCGCTAAGCAGCCGGCCAATCAACCGTGTGCACCGGGTAACTCTTGCAGGCAACATGGCGGGCTATGATTGGACCATCAATGGAAAACAATGGCAAAATCACGATCCGTTGCTGGTGAAGCGAGGGGAGCGCGTAGCGTTTGACATCTTCAACCACAGCATGATGGCGCACCCAATGCATCTGCACGGTCATCATTTCCAAGTTCTCGCCATTGGTGGATACCCGCTCGCGGGTGCCATGCGCGATACCGTATTAGTGCCACCCATGAGTGGCATGCGCATCGCTTTTGACGCCATCAATCCCGGGCGCTGGCTGTTCCACTGCCACAATCTCTACCACATGGCGGCTGGGATGATGACGGAGGTTCGTTATGTCTGAAATGATCCTGGCTAAATCTTCCACTCGAAAAAGGAACGATGTCATGAAGGCAAGCTTTCGTAACATTGCGGCGGCAGCTTTGGCGTTGGCCGCGACCGCACAGGCGGCCTGGGCCGATTCCTCAGCATCCCCTGCGGCGGTTCCAGGGCCGGGTAATTTCCAGGGGCCGGGCTGGGGTGACTATGGTCCCGGCCCGTGGATGATGGGTGGTTGGGGCGGCGGCCCCATGATGGGATATGGCGGCTATGGCGGAGGGGGCTGGATCATGATGATTTTTGGTGCGGTTATCGTCGTTGCTCTTTTGGTTTTCATCTTCCGTGCGTCCGCATGGACGGCGCACCCACCCCATCAGCCGATGCCCCATAATCGCGCGAATTCGGCGGGGCTGCACGCACTTGATGAACGCTATGCCCGCGGCGAGATCAACCGCGAGGAATACCTACAGAAGAAACGTGATATTCTTGAAGGATAAAATCTCAACAAATGGCTGCCGCACTTTCCGGCAGCCTTGGCAAAGCTCTTGGTATGATCAATAAAATGGAGGTTGATGTCTTCGCTGATTATTCGTGTAGTCTTGTGATCATAGGATAGTCTGCGTATCGGATGACCTCCTACGCAGTAGCGTGGGTACTGCGTCATCAAGACTTGGTCCGCGACGTCTACCTCTTCCGCGTAGAGTGGCCCGGTCGCGTCAGGTGCGGCACGAATGATTGTTTTGGCTCGCCATCCTCCGGCCTGACCGTGAGCCGTGGTCGCTGGCGTTTCGACGAAAATTGGCATAATCGGTCTAACCCGATGTGGCCGGCGTGGGTTTCGGGCGTCGATGCGGGGCGAACCTGAGAGTCAGAGTTTGGGAGGATTTTTCATGGCGGGTTTTGGTTCGGGAGAGTGTCTTCCGGCGCCTGTCATGGAGATTTACCATGAACATCAATGCATCTACCGCAGTTGCCGCGGCAGGGTCCAATGCTGGCCGGGTTGGAGCGGCGGGTTTTAAGGTCGATGTCAGCCGGGGCGAGCGGCTGGGACGGGTATCGTCAGAGTGGTTCTCGCGGCCCGACGATGAGCGGTTTCTGTCTCTGCCGGAGTTGTACGGCGCGGTCCGCCCGCGCGCGCACCGTGCCGAGGCGCGAACCGTGGAGAGCCGAGCGATCCGGGTCGAAGCACGGCGAGATGACAGTGAGAACCTGGCGCTGATCGTGCCGGGGCAGGGGCGGCCGGTGGCGCCGACCCACTGGAGCTTTGGCCAGCTCTGCGGGCTGGTCGGCGCCCCGGCCGGCTATTTGCGCGATCTGCCAGCACCGTTGGCTGGGATCAATCTGCAGCACGGGCTGCTCAACCATCGCGCCGAGCTGGTGAAGACGCTGGAGAGTGACGACGGCCGGGTGGAGCTGCGGGCGGTGACCGGCCCGGATTATGGCCGCATCTGGGACCATGAGCTGGTTTCAGCGGTGATGCGGATTGCTGGCAACGGCACCGGCGATACCAACTGGAAAGTGCCCGGTGTGCTGGATTGGACGACCATGACGCACAACCCGTATGTGGATGTGACGAAGGACACCACCACGCTCTATGCCAGCGATAGGGATGTGTTCCTGTTCCTGGTCGATGACACCCACCCGATCGAAGCGGGGCGGTTGCCCAATGGCGAACCGGATCTGTTCTTTCGCGGATTCTATTGCTGGAACAGCGAAGTCGGCTCGAAGACGCTGGGCATCGCCTCGTTTTACCTGCGCGCCGTGTGCGCCAACCGCAACATCTGGGGCGCCGAAGATTTCCAACAGATCAGCATCCGTCACAGCAAATTTGCCACCCAGCGCTTTGCCCATGAAGCCGCCCCGGCATTGCGGCGTTTTGCCAACTCCTCGCCGGCGCCATTCGTGGCGGGCATCAAGGCGGCACGGGAACAGATCGTCGCGCGCGTGGACGACGAACGTGCAGACTTTCTGCGCAAGCGCGGCTTCAACAAGGGCGAGACAGCGAAGATCATCGCCACCGTGCTGGAGGAGGAAGGCCATCCGCCTGAGAGCGTATTCGACTTCGTGCAAGGCATTACCGCCCTGGCGCGGACGCGCCCGCATCAGGATGCCCGGCTGGAGCTGGAGGGAAAGGCGAAGTCGCTGCTCGATCGGGTGGGCTGAGTAGCGTGTGTTGGCGTGAGGTTTAAAATATGCGCGTACGCAAGCCGTGGGCCGAGTTTCCGGTCCGCGGCTTTTTTTGTGGAGCGGAATTGAGCGGCTGGCTGTGACCAGCTTCCAGCGCTGAGAGGCAGAGGGCGGCTGGGCGCTTGGTGACGGGTGATAGGCGCGGAGAGTGGCTCCGGGCCGCCCGTCAAGGAGTTTGTCCCATGGGTAAAACCACGAAAGCCGTTCAGAAAATCACGCTGAGCGCCTCGCGCGATATTCCGTTCGATCGGCTGGTGCTGAGCCAGGCCAATGTAAGGCGGGTGAAGGCCGGCGTCTCGATTGAGGAGCTGGCGGCGGATATCGCCCGGCGCACGCTGCTGCAGAGCCTCACCGTGCGTCCGGTGCTGGACGACAACGGTGCGGAGACCGGCTTGTTCGAAATTCCCGCCGGCGGGCGGCGCTACCGGGCGTTGGAATTGCTGGTGCGGCAAAAGCGCCTGGCGAAGACCGCACCCATCCCGTGTATCATCCGTACCGAGGGCATCGCCGAGGAAGACAGCCTGGCGGAGAATGTGCAGCGCGCACCCTTGCATCCGCTGGACCAGTTCCGGGCATTTCAGGCGCTGCGCGAGAAGGGCCAGGGCGAGGAAGAAATCGCCGCGGTGTTCTTCGTGCCGGTGTCGGTGGTGAAGCAGCGCCTGCGGCTGGCGGCCGTTTCACCCCGGCTGCTCGAGGTTTACGCCGAAGATGAGATGACGCTCGACCAGCTTATGGCCTTCTCGGTAAGCCCGGACCATGAGCGCCAGGAGCAGGTGTGGGAGGCGATGCAGCGCTCCTATAATAAAGAGCCGTATCAGATCCGCCGGATGCTGACCGAAGGCGCGGTGCGCGCCTCCGACAAGCGGGCGCAATATGCCGGAGAGGATTATATCGCGGCCGGTGGGGCGGTGATGCGCGATCTGTTCCAGCAGGATGATGGCGGCTGGCTGCAGGATGCCGGGCTTCTGGCACGCGTCGTAGCGGAGAAGTTGGAGCGCGATGCCGATGCGATCCGCGCCGAGGGCTGGAAATGGGTCGAAATGGCACCTGAATTTCCATACGGCCACAGCTACGGCATGCGCAGACTTTCCGGTGCCCGCCGCCCGCTGACCGACGAAGAAATCGCCCAGGTAGAGGCGTTACGAGCCGAGGCGGAACGACTCGAGGAGGAAGCCGCCGCGGCGGACGAGGTCTCCGACGATGCCGATGCCCGCCTTGCGGAAATCGAGGCGGAGATCGACACGCTGACGCAGCGCCCGCCGGTTTACGACCCTGCGGAAATGGCCATGGCGGGCGCCTTTGTCAGCATCGATGGCAGCGGCAAGTTGCGGGTGGAACGCGGCTATGTCCGCCCCGAGGACGAACCGCTGGTGGTTGAGGAAGCCAATGAGGCGACTTTGGCGGGTGAGGGCAGCGCGCAGGGGCAGGACGGATACGCCGCCGCCGATGACCTCAACACCGACCGCGCGGATTCCAGAGTGATCACCGCCCATATTGGCGGCGGGACGGACGCTGAGGCCGAGCCCGAGGAGGAAGACGGGCTGAAGCCGCTACCTGACCGGCTGCTGACCGAGCTGACGGCCTATCGGACGCTGGCGCTGCGTGAGGCGCTGGGCCATGAGCCCGGCATTGCCTATCTCGCCCTGCTGCACGCGCTGTGCCTACGGCTATTCTACCGCTATGGCGCGGAATCCTGCCTGGAGATTGAGGCGAAGAGCGTGATGTTCGGCGCCCAGGCGCCGGGCCTGGCTGACACGCCGTTGGCCGCGCGGGTCGATGCGCGGCACGAGGCCTGGGCGGCGCAATTGCCGGAAGATAGTACCGAGCTATGGGATGCGTTGTCCGGATTCGACAGCGACAGCCGCGAGGCCTTGTTTGCGCATTGCGTGGCGCTGACGCTGAACTCCACGCATGATGCCTATAACCGGCGGCCCCGGGCGCTGGCGCATGCAGGGCGGCTGGCCGAGATATTGGCACTCGATCTGGCCGCTGCGGGTTGGGCGCCGAATGTAGACAATTATCTCGGCCGGGTGACCAAAGCGCGTATCCTCGAGGCCGTACGCGAAGCCAAGGGCGAGCAGGCCGCGCAACGGCTTGAAGGACTGAAGAAGGGCGACATGGCCGAGGCCGCCGCGCAAATGCTGGCGGGTTCCGGCTGGCTGCCCGAGGTGCTGCGGACGAAGGGCGTGGAGACCATGACGATGCCGGCGGATACTGCGGCAGTGGCCACGCATAGTGCCGTCGCCGCCGATGCCAGCGTGGATGTGGCCGGCGAGGCTGCTGAGGCTGCCGATCTTCCATCCGCCGAAGACGAAGCACAGCTCGAGCCGCACGAGATCGCGGCGGAGTGATCCCAGAACCCCGAGGCGGCCCAAGGGCCGCCTCGCCTCTATTCCTTCACACCATCCAAACCCGGCTTCGTGCCGGGTTTGCATTTCTGGAGACAGATCATGTCAGACAATCACAATCAGGCGCCAGGTCAACAATCGCTTCCTGCGGTTGATCCATTTATGGTGGCATGGGAACAAAAAGAACGCGCGTATCGCGAGCGCGCGTGTGCCGTGCTCGATGGCAACAAGAAAGCACTTTTCGGGATTCTGGCGGAACATGGCATCACCGCCGTGATCGTGAATTTCGACGGCTATGGCGATAGCGGCCAGATCGAGGACATCACGGCCCAGGCCGGCGATGTTATCGTTGAATTGCCGGATGAGCGGATCGAGATTTTCCGGCCGGGCTGGGATAGCCCGGACATGGAACGCCAGACCCACACGGTGCGCGAAGCCATTGAGGCGCTGTCCTATGATTTTCTGG
>DAIDJU010000004.1 GCA_027451225.1 Acidocella sp.
CCCAGGAACAGCCAGGAGCCATGCGTGCGGGAGACGAGATTGGTGTGCTTGCCCTGCCAGCCCAAGCCCGCCTGGGCGGCGAGGGGGCGTTCCAGCACCGGGGCGGTGTCCACGAAGACTTTCACGCCCTCGCCGCGCGCGGCGATGAACTGGGCCAGCGTTTTCAGCCTGCCCTTGATGATGTCGTGGTAATCCCGGTTGCGGGCATAGACGGAGATATTGCCGATTGCCGGCCGGGAGAGGTTGGCCAGGGCGTCGCCGGGCGGGGCGTAGCTCAGGCCCAGCGAGATGACGCTCACCGCCTCGGGCCACAAAGCTTGCGGATGGGCGCGTTGTTCGGCGCGCTCTGCCATCCAGCCCATGCCGCCATGGTAGCCGGAGGCGAGGTAGTCATTCAGCCGCTCGCGTGCCCCGGGGGGCAGGGTGGCGGCGCAGAAGCCGATGGCGTCGAAGCCCAGGGCCTCGGCGCGGGCCGTGATCTGGGCTTTGAGGTCAGCCCCGGCCACGGTAAGGCGGCACGCCCTGGTCGGGGATCCACGCGCCCTCGGGCGGGGTGCCGGTCTGCCAGAACACGTCGATGGGGATACCCCCGCGCGGATACCAATATGCGCCGATACGCAGCCATTTCGGGGCCAGCAGCTCGATCAGCCGGTCCGCGATCATCAGCGTGCAGGCTTCATGGAAGCCGCCATGGTTGCGGAAGGAGTGGAAGAACAGCTTCAGCGACTTGCTCTCCACCAGCCATTGGTCGGGGATGTAGTCGATGACGATATGCGCGAAATCCGGCTGGCCGGTGAGCGGGCAGAGCGAGGTGAATTCCGGGCAGACGAAGCGCACCACGGCATTCTTGCCGCCGGTATGTGCGGCCACGCGCTCCAGCACGGCGGCTTCAGGGCTTTGCGGGGCTTCGGTCTTGGAGCCGAGCTGTTGCAGCCCGGTGTAACGGTCGTCGGTCATGTGTCGGTGTCTCCTGCGGCCCAGGCGGCGCGCACGGTATCGCAATACTCAGTGTAGGTGCCAGCGAGAATTGCATCCCGCGCGCCCTGCATCAGGCTTTGGTAATAGGTGAGGTTATGCGCGGTGAGCAGTATCGGCCCCAGCATTTCCTCGCAGCGGAACAGATGGTGCAGATAGGCCCGCGTATGCCGCGTACAAGCCAGGCAGGAGCAGTTATCGTCCAGCGGGCGGGTATCGTCCTGAAAGCGCGCGTTGCGCAGGTTGAAGATGCCGCGCGAGGTGAAGGCGCGGGCGGTGCGCCCGGCGCGGGTGGGCATCACGCAGTCGAACATATCCACCCCGCGCGCCACCGCGCCGAGCAGATCGTCCGGCGTGCCCACGCCCATGAGGTAGCGCGGCTTGTGCTGGGGCAGCATCGGGGCGGTGTAGTCCAGCACCTCGAACATCATCTCCTGGCCTTCGCCCACGGCGAGGCCGCCGATGGCGTAGCCCTCGAACTCCAGCGCCGCCAGCGCGTCGGCGGATTCGCGGCGAAGATCCTGATAGGTGGAGCCTTGCACGATGCCGAACTGGCCGTAGCCCTCGCGCCGGACGAACGCATCGCGTGAGCGTTTGGCCCAGCGGGTGGAGAGGCGCATGGACTCCGCCGCCTCCTGATGCGTGGCGGGGAATTTGGTGCATTCGTCGAGCTGCATGGTGATGGTGGCGTCCAGCAGATGCTGGATCTCCGTCGAGCGCTCGGGCGTGAGGTGATAGGGCGTGCCGTCGATATGGGAGCGGAAGGTGACGCCGCTTTCGTCCATCTTGCGCAGCTTGGCCAGGGACATCACCTGGAACCCGCCGGAATCTGTGAGGATCGGGCCGGGCCAGTCCATCATCTTGTGCAGGCCGCCGAGCTTGGCCACGCGTTCGGCGCCGGGGCGAAGCATCAAATGATAGGTGTTGCCGAGCACGATCTTCGCCCCCGTGGCGCGCACGGCGTCGGCGGTCATGGCTTTTACCGTGCCCGCCGTGCCTACGGCCATGAAGGTGGGGGTCGGCACGTCGCCATGGGCGGTGTGCAGCAGCCCTGCGCGGGCGGCGCCGTCAGTGGCCAGAAGGTCGTAGGAAAAGCTCATGCGCGCTCCAGCAAACAGGCATCGCCATAGGAGTAGAACCGGTACCCGGATGCAATGGCGTGGGCATAGGCGGTACGGATGCGCTCCATGCCCGCGAAGGCCGAGACCAGCATCAGAAGCGTGGATTTCGGCAGATGGAAATTGGTGAACAACAGATCCGCCACCTTGAAGCGGTAGCCGGGGATGATGAAGATGTCCGTCTCGCTGTCGAACGGATGCACTATGCCCTCCGCGTCGGCGGCGCTCTCGATCAGCCGCAGCGCGGTGGTGCCGACGGGGATGATCCGCCCGCCCGCCTTGCGCGTGGCGTTGATCCTGGCGGCCGTTTCCGCCGTGACGAAGCCGCGCTCCGCATGCATGCGGTGCTGGGTCACATCCTCCACCCGCACGGGCAGAAAGGTCCCGGCCCCCACATGCAGCGTCACCCGCGTGGTCTCGACCCCGCGCGCGGCCAGCGCCGCCAGCAGCTCGGGCGTGAAATGCAGCCCCGCCGTGGGCGCGGCGACCGCGCCCTCATTGGTGGCGAAGACGGTCTGGTAATCGGCCTTGTCGCGTTCGGTGATGCCCTCGGGCCGGGCGATGTAAGGCGGCAGGGCCAGCGCGCCGGAGCGGGCCAGGGCGGCGTAGAAATCATCCGCCGTGAAGCGCAGCAGCGCCGCACCGCCCTCCAGCATTTCCAGCACCTCGGCGGAGAAGTCCGGGTCGATGACCAGCGTGTCGCCCGCGCGCACGCGCTTGGCGTTGCGCAGCAGCACGCGCCAGGAGCCGTCATCCAGCCGGCGATCGAGCGTGATGCCGATCTTGGCGGTCCCGCGCTTATCGTCTGAGCGCGCGTTAACGCGCGACGCGGTGAGCTGCGCCGGGATCACCTTGGTGTCGTTCACCACCAGCAGATCGCCGGGGCGCAGCAGGGAGGGGAGGTCGCGCACGATGAGGTCGTGCAGCCCATCCGCCGCCACATGCAGCAGGCGCGCGGAGTCGCGCGGCCGGGCGGGGGCGATGGCGATGCGCTCTTCGGGCAGATGATAGTCGAAATCGGAGAGGTTCATGGCAGCACTCCCAAAGGGGCCGCGCGCCCCTTGGCGTGCGCGCTCATGGGATCAGTCGCCCAGATACGAGGCGAGTTCGATGAGATTGCCGTCCGGGTCGCGGCAATAGACGGAGACGATATCCCCCAGCGCGCCGATGCGCGTCACCGGCCCGCGCTCCACGGCAACGCCGCAGGCATGGAGCTGAGCGACCACGTCCTCGGGCCCCACGGCCACGACGAAGCAGAGATCCAGCGCGCCGGGGCGTGCGTCTTGCGCGTGCGGGACCACCTCGGCCCCAGCCTCGTGCAGGTTGATCTTCTGCGCGCCGAAGCGCAGAGCCGTGCGGTTTTTGCCGCCGTACTCCTCGCGCTCCATGCCCAGCACGCGCTGATACCAGGCGGCCGTGACCTTCAGGTCACGGCACACCATCACGATATGGTCGATACGGTCGACGGTGAACTTCATGCGAGTCCGGCGAAGAAATCGTTGCCCTTGTCGTCCACCACGATGAAGGCTGGGAAGTCCTTCACCTCGATCTTCCACACGGCTTCCATGCCGAGTTCGGGGTATTCCAGAACCTCGACCTTCTTGATGTTGTTCTGGGCCAGCACGGCGGCGGGGCCGCCGATGGAGCCGAGATAGAAGCCGCCATGCTTATGGCAGGCCTCGGTAACGGCCTTGGAGCGGTTGCCCTTGGCCAGCATCACCAGCGAGCCGCCAGCGGCCTGGAACTCTTCCACGTAAGAATCCATGCGCCCGGCGGTGGTGGGGCCGAAGCTGCCGGTGGGCATGCCTTCCGGCGTTTTGGCCGGGCCGGCGTAATACACCGGATGGTCCTTGATGTACTGGGGCAGGCCTTCGCCGCGGTCCAGCCGTTCCTTCAGCTTGGCGTGGGCGATGTCGCGCGCGACCACAATGGTGCCGGTGAGCGCCACGCGGGTCTTGATCGGGTGCTGGGAGAGTTCCGCCAGGATGTCCTTCATCGGCCGGTTCAGGTCGATGGCCACGACCTCGCCGCCCAGATGCTCATCGTGGATCTCGGGCAGGTACTTGGCGGGCTCGGTCTCGAGCTGTTCGAGGAACACGCCCTCCTTGGTGATCTTGGCCTTGATCTGGCGATCCGCCGAGCAGGAGACGCCGATGCCGATGGGCAGAGACGCGCCGTGGCGCGGCAGGCGGATGACGCGCACATCGTGGCAGAAATACTTGCCGCCGAACTGCGCGCCGATGCCGATCTTCTGGGTGATCTCCAGCACCTTCTGCTCCATCTCCAGGTCGCGGAAGGCATGGCCGGAAATGTCGCCGCTGGTGGGCAGGGCGTCGTAATAGCGGGTGGAGCCCATCTTCACCGTCTTCAGATTCAGCTCGGCGGAGGTGCCGCCGATGACGATGCACAGATGGTAAGGCGGGCAGGCCGAGGTGCCGAGGGTTTTGATCTTGGTTTCCAGGAAGGAATAGATCTTCTCGGGCGTCAGCGTCGCGCGGGTTTCCTGGAACAGATAGGTCTTGTTGGCCGAGCCGCCGCCCTTGGCCATGAATTGCAGGTGGAACTCATCGGCGTGGTAGTCGCCGGGGGAGGCCATGAGGTCGAACTGCACAGGCAGGTTGTTGCCGGTGTTCTTTTCCTCGAACATCGAGATCGGGGCCATCTGCGAGTAGCGCAGATTGGTCTCGGTATAGGTGCGGTGCACGCCGTAGGAGAGCGCCTCTTCCTCGTTGCCCTCGACCCAGACGCGCTGGCCCTTCTTGCCGAAAACCAGGGCGGTGCCGGTGTCCTGGCACATGGGCAGCACGCCCTTGGCGGCGATCACGGCGTTCTTGAGGAACTCCATGGCCACGTAGCGGTCGTTCTCGCTGGCCTCGGGGTCCTTCAGGATATTGGCGAGCTGCTGCAAATGGCCGGGGCGCAGCAGGTGGGAGACGTCGTCGAACGCAGTGAAGGCCAGCTCCTCGAGCGCCTTCGCCGTCACCTTGAGCACGGTCTTGCCTTCCACCTCGATGGTGGAGACACCGCCGACATCCAGCTTGCGGTAGGGCGTCGTGTCCTTGCCGAGCGGGAACATCGGCGAATAGGTGAAGGCGGGGCTGGGCTTGGTCACTGCGTTCATGGCTTCAGTCTTTCTGCCGTTTACGAAAAGCGTCCAGGCTCACCACCGCGGCCGGGCCGTCATGCGGGCGGGCGGGCACGTCGTCGCCCTCGGGCGCCGGAATGTCCGCCACCTTCACCGGCTCGGGCACCGCCACATCGAAATGCAGGCCAAAGCGCACTTCCGGGTCGGCGAAGCTGGTGATGGCGGCGAGCGGGATGGTGAGTGTGGAGGGGATGCCGGAGAAGGACAGGCCAACGGACATCACGCTGCCTGCCTCGTCCACGGTAAGGGAGTGGAATTGGTGTTGCAGCACGATGGTCATTTCATCAGGGTACTGAGCGCGCAGGCGCTCAGGCAGGACCACGCCGGGATAGGTGGTCTTGAAGCTGATATAGAAATGATGCCCGCCGGGCAGCCCTTCATGCGCAACATGTCGCAGAGCGCTTACCACGACTTGGCGCAGGGCTTCCTGCGTCCATTCGTCATAGGGCAGCAGCGAATCCGGTATGGTCACATCGTCATCGGTCATTTCACACTCTCCCGGGGGGCGCGATTTTCAGGCGTCGCGCGCTTCCCGCTCATAATGGCGGTAATATTTTTCGGTCACGAGGTCGGTCTGCACCACCACGGCGATGTCGGTGGTGTTGAACTGCTCGTCGATCACCGCACCCTCGCCCACGAAGCCGCCAAGGCGCAGATAGCCCTTGATCAGCGGCGGCAGGCGCAGCATCGCGGCTTTGGGGTTGATGGCGGCTGGGGCCAGCCGGTTCATCTCCACATAGCGCGAGGGCAGGGCGCGGGGGCGGATCGCCTCGGGCGCCATGTGGTGGGTGGCGAGATAGGTCAGCTCTTCGGCCAGTGTGTCCGGGTCGGTGCCGGAGAGGCTGGCGCAGCCGAACATCAGGTCGATGCCGTGGTGGAACACATAGGCGGCGATGCCGCGCCAGAGCAGTTGCAGCACGGCGCGGGAGCGGTAGGCGGCGGCGGTGCAGCTGCGGCCCAGCTCCAGCTTCTTGCCGGGGAAGGTCTTCAGCGTGCTGATGTCGTATTCGCTCTCGGAATAGAACCGGCCGAAACGCTCGGCGGAATCCTGGCGGATGAGCCGGTAGGTGCCGACGACGCTCTCCGTCCCCTCGCCGAGATCGTGGTCCACCACCAGCAGATGGTCGGCGATGGCGTCGAACTCGTCGCGGTCGAGCCGGGAGGCGATGGTCGCGGCGTCGGGCTTCGCGCCCATCTCTTCATAGAAGACGCGGTAGCGCAGGCCTTGGGCGGCCTCCAGCTCGGCGTCGGTGGTGGCAAGGCGCACACCGAGATTCCCGGCGCGAAGCTCGGGGAAACCGGGGGCGGCGTTACCGATGGTGAAGCGCGGCAGCTCGGGCATGAGACTCTGGTTCATTTGGCCGTCCGCCGGCCAAAAAGCTCGATTTTAATGGTGTCCACGTCAAATCCCTGGGCCTTGGCGATTTCGCTCAGCAGCGCTTCGGCCTGCGGCGCGTCGAATTCCACGATTGTGCCGCTGTCCTTATCCACTAAGTGGAAATGGTGCCTGTCCCCGCTGGCCTCGTAGCGCGCGCGGCGGCTGCCGAGGTCCCGGCGGGAGAGAATGCCCTTGGATTCGAGCAGGCGCACGGTGCGGTACACGGTGGCGAGGGAAATCCGGCTGTCGATGCGCGTCGCCCGCCGGTGTAGTTCATCCACATCCGGGTGGTCGGTTGCCTCGGACAACACCCGCGCGATAACCCTGCGCGGCCCTGTCATCTTCAGCCCGTTCTCTATGCACAAGCGCTCGATGCTTATATCCATCGCGGTGCCTTGTGGCCCAAGTTTCTGCTCCGGTCCAGCCTTATTGGGAAATACCATGCCATTATCCACCCTGCCGCAACACGACAAAGCCATTGATATCACCGCCGAGACCTGCCCCATGACCTATGTGCGCACCCGCCTCGCGCTGGAGACGATGGCGGCCGGGCAGATCCTGCTCGTGCGCCTGAAGGGCGAGGATCCGCTGCGTAACGTTCCTCGCGCCGCCGCCGATCATGGGCACGACCCGCTGGACCTGGTCGAGCAGGAGGATGGGGTGTGGATTCTGGTGATCCAGAAGGGCGGTTGAAACGGGAAAAGCCGTGGATGGCTGCCCATCCACGGCTTAAATCCGGCGAATAACTCGTAATTAAGGTCTTAGAAGCCTTCGCGCTCGATGCGCTTGCGCTCCATCTTGCGGGCGCGGCGCACGGCCTCGGCGGCCTCGCGGGCGCGGCGCTCGGAGGGCTTCTCGTAGTGGCGACGCAGCTTCATCTCACGGAACACGCCTTCGCGCTGGAGCTTCTTCTTGAGCGCCTTGAGCGCCTGATCAACGTTATTGTCACGAACGAGAACTTGCACCGGGTCGCCAACTCCTGAAAGAATGCCAAAATAATAAAGCGAAACACGGCCAAGGCAGGCCGGTTCCGCAAAGGTGGACGCGCCTATAGCACAGATTCGGCTCTCGCCAAATCATTTCTGCCGGGGCAATCATGCAAATATGGCGATTCTGAAGATAGCCCGCATGGGCCACCCGGTGCTGCTCGCCCGCGCGGCGGAGGTCGAGGATCTGGCCGCCCCCGCGCTGGCCCGCCTGCTGGTGGATATGGCGGAAACCCTGGCCGATTCCGGCGGGGTGGGGCTGGCCGCCCCACAGGTGTTTGTCTCGCAACGGATTTTTCTGTTCCACGTGCCGGCCAGCCGGTCCGATACCGGGGCGGCGCTGCCGCTGCGCGCCGTCATCAACCCGGTGCTCACGCCGCTCTCGGACGAAAAAATGCTGGGCTGGGAGGGCTGCCTCTCGATTCCCGGCCTGCGCGCCGCCGTGCCGCGCTTCACGCATATCCGCCTGACCGGCCTGACCCCGGACGGCGCGAAGCTGGATGAGGAACTGACCGGCTTCGCCGCCCGCGTGGTCCAGCATGAGGCGGATCATCTGGACGGTATCCTCTACCCCATGCGGATGGAGGATTTTCGCTATTTCGGCTACAATGAGGAGTTGGAGCGCAACCCCGCGCCCCTGCCGGAGATTTGACGATGCAGATCGATGAAGAAACCGCGAAGGTGCTGGACGCGCTGGTGCCGAACGTGCCCTTCGATGGCTGGACCACCAAGGCGCTGGGCATGGCGCTGGGCGCGCTGGGGCGGGACCCCGCCGAGGCCGGGCTGGTGTTTGGCGGCGGAGCGGGGGAGATGATCGAGTCTTATTTCGCCCTGGCGGACCAGCGCATGATCGAGGCGGCGCAAGGGCTGGAAGGCGGGCTGACCGCGCGGGTGCGCGGTATTGTCGCGCTGCGGCTGGAGCAAACGGCTGGGGATAAGGAAGCCGTCCGCCGCGCCCTTTCCTGGCTGGCGCTGCCCGCGCAGGCGCCGCGAATGGCGCGCATCGTGGCCGCCACGGCGGATGCCATCTGGTTCGCCGCCGGGGATAAATCCGCCGATTTCTCCTGGTACACCAAGCGTGCCAGCCTGGGGGCGATCTACCTCGCCACGCTGCTGTACTGGTTGGCCGACAGCTCGGAAGGGAGTGAGCGCACGCTCGCCTTCCTCGACCGCCGCCTGGCCGGGGTGGGGCGCATCGCCAAGCTGCGCCAGGGCTTTGCCAAGCGGCGCGGGATTCTGCGCCCGGGGCGTCCGGCCGCGGCCTGAGCCGCCGTTGCCGGGGGCGGCGTTCGCCGCTAAGCAGGCTTCGAGCCATAATCCTAAAGGGTAGTCCACCTTGCACAGCCGCTTTTTCCGCCTCGCCGCCGCTGTCTCCATGATCGCGCTCTCTGGTTGCGCCACGCTGAACCACCAGCTTCTGGGCGCGGATACGCAGTCCAGCAGCGGCGCTGGGCAGGATGGCGTGGGGCAGACCGTGTTCGGCTACGCGGTGGCCGATGAGCCACAGGCGGCGCTGGTCGGGCGGCAAATTCTCAACCAGGGTGGCAACGCGGCGGATGCCGCGGCGGCGGAAGGCTTCGCCATGGCGGTTACGCTGCCCTCGCGCGCCGCACTTGGCGGCGGCGGCGCGTGCCTTGTGCGCATGCCCAACGCCCAGGGGCAGTTGCAGCCCCCGGTGGCGCTGATGTTCCCCGCCGGGTCGCCCGCGGATGGCAAGGGGGCCGACCGCCCCGCCGCCGTGCCCACCCTGGCGCGCGGCCTGCTGGCGCTGCAGGCCGGTTATGGCCAGCTTTCGCAATCTGCCGTCATCGTGCCTGCCGAGCGCCTGGCCGCCAGCGCCCAGCTCTCCCCGGCGCTGGAGGCCGATTTGCAGGTGGTGGGCAACGCCCTGCTCGCCGACCCGTCCGCCGCCTCGGTGTTCGCCCCGAACGGCACGCTGCTGCCCGCGGGCGCGAATTTGGCGCAGCCGGACCTTGCCGCCACGCTGGAGACCCTGCGCACCCAGGGCGTGCAGGGTTTTTACGGCGGGATGTACGCACAGAATTTCGCCGCCGCCGCGCAGGAAGCGAGCGGCGGGCTGACGGCGCAGGATCTGATGGCCGCCAAGCCGCGTATCGTCACGCCGGTATTCGGCCAGGCCAAGAGTTTCGAGACTGCTTCGCTGCCCGTCAGCACCCCGGCGATGGAGACGCTGCCCGCCTCCGCCAGCTTCATGGCGCTGGACAAGAATGGCGGTGCGGTGATCTGCGTGACCTCGCTCAACAATCTGTTCGGCACAGGGCGCATCGCACCGGGCACGGGCGTGCTGCTGGCGGCCTCGCCGCACAGCAACCCGGCCCCCGACCTTGCCGCCGCCATGGCTTACAACGATGGCAGCTTCCGCGCCGGGGCTAGTGGCACCGGCCAAAGCGGGGCAGCCGAGGCCGCGCAGGCCGGCCTTGCCAACGCGCTGGCCGGGCATCCGGCGGCGCAGGTGCCCGAGCCGGGCCGTGCCAATGTCATCTCCTGCCCCGGCGGCGTGCCGGGGGGCGAGCGTTCTTGCAGCGCCGAGGCTGACAGCCGGGGGCAGGGCCTGGCCATCGGCGGCAGGTAAATGTTGAAGATCGGTGCTGGGCGGCATGTGCCGTCCTTCCGGGTGATGGATGTCGTCGTCCGGGCCAATGCCCTGGCGGCCTCGTTGCCGCCCGGCTCGCCAGATGTACTCCGCCTGGAGGTCGGCCAGCCCGGCACGGGCCTGCCCGCCGGGGCCAAGGCGGCGGTGGCCGCGGCGCTGAACGGCGGCGACGCGCTGGGCTATACCGAGGCGCTGGGCCGCCCTTCGCTCAAGCGCCGCATCGCCGCGCATATCAAGGACTGGTACGGCGTGGAGGTGGCGCCTGAGCGCGTTGCCGTGACCTTCGGGGCCTCGGGCGCGTTTCCGCTGGCCTATCTCGCGGCGTTCGACCAGGGCGACGAGATCGCTCTGGCTGCCCCGTATTACCCGCCTTACGTGAATATCGCGGTGGCGCTGGGGCTGAAGCCGGTGGTGCTGCCCTGCGGCATCGAGACCGGGTTCCAGCCCACGATCGCCATGCTCGAAGCCCTGCCGCGCAAGCCGGAAGGGCTGATCCTGGCCAGCCCGGCCAACCCCACCGGTTCCATGCTGGCCCCCGAGTCGTTGGCCGAACTCGCCCGCTACTGCCACGCCAATGGCATCCGCCTGATCTCGGACGAGATTTATCACGGCCTGACCTATGGCAAGCCGCAGGCCTCCGCCGCGCAGTTTTCCGAGAGCGCCATCGTCATCAACTCCTTCTCCAAATATTTTTCCATGACCGGCTGGCGCATCGGCTGGATGGTGCTGCCAGAGGAGCTGGTGCCGGTGGTGGAGCGCCTGGCGGCGAATTTCTTTGTCTCGCCGCCCTATATTTCCCAGGTGGCGGCCGAGGCGGCGCTGGATTGCCGCGAGGAGCTGGAAGCTAACCGCCACAATTACGAGCGCGCCCGGCAGGTGATGACCGAAGGACTGAGTGCCGCCGGTTTCTCCGAATTTTCACCCCCGGATGGGGCGTTCTACATCTATGTGGATCTGCACAACCGGGGTGAGGACAGCGTGGCCTTCTGCGCCCGGTTGCTGGAGGAGCACAAGATCGCCACCACGCCGGGCTATGATTTCGACCCGGAACGCGGCGGGCGTTATATGCGCATGAGCTACTGCGCGAAACTGGCCGATATCGAGGCCGCAATGGAGCGGTTATACCGGCTGCGTTGACAGGCTTTGCAGAAGTCGTGACATCTTCTATCAACATGTTGCCCTATTTCGGGACAGATGCGAGGTAGATAAAAAATGAAATTGCTGGTCGCTGTGAAGCGCGTGGTTGATTACAACGTCAAGGTCCGAGTGAAGTCGGACAAGTCTGGCGTTGAGACGGCTGGCGTGAAGATGTCCATGAACCCGTTTGACGAGATTGCCGTTGAGGAAGCCGTG
>DAIDJU010000005.1 GCA_027451225.1 Acidocella sp.
CGTGGGGCATCTGGCGGTGGTGACGGGGCTGGAGGGCCCGCGCGAGATCCGCGTGACCCAGGCGAACTGGCTACCGCACCGCATCGAGCATGACCAGCCGGTGGTGGATGTCTCCCCCTGCAATAACTGGACGGCGGTGCGCGTGTGGTACGAGCCCGCCCATGCCATGGGCTCGCGCGTGTACCCCACTTACGGGTTTATCCGGCCGGACTAAGCAGCTCGTTTCGCTTCGATATATGGGCGAACGACAACTCTGGAATCTAAAAACGTATTGTAAAATATATGTTTTCTTCAGGATTAAGCGGGTAAAGTTTGATGCGTATGAGAAAAGGGTTACAGTTGCCTGTAACCCTTTTCAATCTCGTCCATAGGGGGTGTGTGTCGAAGCACAGTGACCGTTTCCTACAGCTCACCAGCCTTATATGCGGCAAGGAATAAATTTTGCAAGACGTTTTCGGACACGACTCTGCCGCTATAGCTGCATTCAGGACGTCAATCAGTGAGGCTAGGTTTTCGACATATCTTGAGGCAGCGGGCAATGACCCAGCCAAGGCCATGGAGTTGTACTATTGGAATTCCTTGTTGTCTCAAGCCATGTATCTGCCGTTGCAGATGTGGGAGATCGCGCTGCGTAATAAGCTCAGTAGCTTTCTCGTATGGAAATATGGAGCGAAATGGCCGTATGACGAGCGGTTGATTCGTGGCCTGAAATCGGCAGAACAGCGAAAGCTGAATGCGACGAAGGATAGGCTTACGCCTTCGGGGACGACTACCCAGTTATCGACGGACAAAATTGTGGCCGATCTATCGGCGGGGTTTTGGGTGGCCTTGTTGGCGACAAGTTACGCTGTTCCGTTCTCGTGGCATTACAACCTTTCCCGTGTTTTTCCGAATATGCAGCAGCCAGATCGTGCAGTTTTGTCGGCCAAGTGTAATGGGTTGCTGGATTTGCGTAACCGTGTGGCACACCATGAGCCGGTTTTTCATCTGGCTCTACCAAATTTGCGACGAGATTTGGCGGAACTCACGCGCGGTATGTGTACGTCCGTGGCAGCTTATGTGAGTGCAGTCTGCACGTTCGACAATATCTGGGGCAATAGGCCATAGAACTATACCCTATGGTGGTTCTTTCATTTCCGAAGATACTTCTCTAAGCCACGGCCCATGATACGCGGCGCGTTTACCGTTGGGGCCTGGACGATGGCGAGCCGCATCCTCGGCTTCGTCCGTGACATCATGATCGCCTTCGTGCTCGGCACCGGGCCGGTGGCCGATGCGTTCTTCGTGGCGTTGCGCCTGCCCAATCTGTTCCGCCGCCTGTTTGGCGAGGGCGCGTTCAACGCGGCCTTCGTGCCCTCCATCGCCACCGTGCTGCACCAGGAGGGCATGGAAGCCGCCACCAGCTTCGCCGAGGAGGCGACGGCGGTGATGGCCTTCTGGCTCGGCGGCATCACCATTCTGGGCGAAATCTTCATGCCCTGGGTGCTGTATGTGCTGGCCCCCGGCTTCGCGGGGAATGGCGGCAAGTTCGATCTCGCCGTGGCGCTCACGCGCATCATGTTTCCGTATCTGTTCTTCGTCTGCCTCACCGCCCTGTTCTCGGGCGTGCTGAACGCGATGAGCCGGTTCGCCGCCGCTGCCGCCGCGCCGGTGCTGTTCAATGTGTTCTCCATCGCCTCCATGCTGTGGCTGGCGCCCTATACCGCCAATCCGGGCTTTGCGCTGGCCTGGGGCGTGACGGTCTCGGGCATCGCGCAGCTCGCACTTGTGGTGTGGGCCATCCGCCGGGCGGGGATGCGCTTCACCATGCCGCGCCTGCGCTTTACCCCGCGCATCCGCAAGCTGTTCCAGCGCATGGCCCCGGCCCTGGTGGGGGCGGGGGTGACGCAGCTTAACGTCTCCATCGACATCATCATCGGCACGCTGCTGCCTGCCGGGTCGGTCTCTATTCTGTACTATGCCGACCGCGTGAACCAGTTGCCGCTGGGGGTGATCGCCACCGCCGCCGGGACGGCGCTGCTGCCCGCCGTGACCAAGCATATCGCGCTGGGGCAGGTGGACGAGGCCAATGCCGCGCTCAACCGCGCGCTGGAATCCGTGCTGATGCTGACCCTGCCCGCCGCCATCGGGCTGGCCGTGGCGGGCAAGCCGGTGATGGACGTGCTGTTCGTGCGCGGGGCGTTTACTGAGCATAACGCCATATTGGCCGCGCATTCGCTGGCGGCCTTCGCCATCGGGCTGCCGGTGTTCGCGCTGATCAAGGTTTTTACGCCCGGCTTCTACGCGCGGGGCGATACGGTGACGCCGCTGAAGATCGGCGTGGCGGCGGTGGTGCTGAATTTGTGCCTCAACCTGCTGTTCATGCACCCGTTGAAGGCCGTGGGCCCGGCGCTGGCGACTTCGCTCTCCTCGGCCTTCAACGCCACGCTGCTGGTGTGGTTGCTGCGGAGGCGCGAGCATTTTGGGCTGGATGCGCTCTCGCGCCACCGCGTGCCACGCATCCTGTTCGCGGGCGCGATCATGGCCGCCGCCCTTTACGCCACCGAGCGCTGGGTGCTGCCCACGGGCAAGAGCAACATCCCCGAGTTTTTGCTCCTGGTGCTGGTGGGGGGTGTGTTCTATTTCGGGCCGGGTATTTTGCTGCGGGCGTTCGAGCTGGATGAGATCCTGCGCATTTTGCGCCGCCGCCGCCGGGCCAAGGCGGCCTGACCAGCATAAGGGGTTGAATGGCCCAGGTTGCACCACAAGATCAGGGGGCGTCACACGGGAGTTACGCATGAAGATTCTGATCGTTCTCACCTCGCACGACCAGCTCGGCAATACCGGCCACAAAACCGGGTTCTGGCTCGAGGAATTCGTCGCTCCATATTATGTATTCCACGATGCGGGGGCGGAGCTTGTCCTGGCTTCGCCGCATGGCGGGCAGCCGCCGCTCGACCCAAAGAGCGACCTGCCGGAATTCCAGACCGCGCTGACCCATCGCTTCAAGGCCGATCCGGCGGCGCAGCAGGCCCTGGCCAACACCGTACGGCTGGACAGTGTGCGCGCCGAGGATTTCGACGCCGTGTTTTACCCCGGCGGG
>DAIDJU010000006.1 GCA_027451225.1 Acidocella sp.
GATCGGCAGCCCCGATCCGTATGGCAAGCAGATCGACGGCATGGGCGGCGCGTCCTCCAGCACGTCCAAGACCGTGATCATCGGCCGCAGCGCCAAGCCGGACCACGATGTGGACTACCTGTTCGGGCAGGTCTCCATCGATAAATCCTTCGTGGATTGGTCGGGCAATTGCGGCAATCTCTCCGCCGCTGTTGGTCCGTTCGCTATCCGCAACGGGCTGGTGGACCCGGCCCGCGTGCCGCAGAATGGCGTGGCGGTGATCCGCATCTGGCAGGCCAATATCGGCAAGACCATCGTCGCCCATGTGCCCGTCACCAATGGCGAGGTCCAGGAGACCGGCGATTTCGAGCTGGATGGCGTGACCTTCCCGGCGGCCGAGATCGTCGTGGAGTTCATGGACCCGGCCGAGGAGGGGGATGGCGGCGCGCTGTTCCCCACCGGCCATCTGGTCGATGACCTCGACGTGCCGGGTATCGGCACGTTCAAGGCGACGATGATCAACTCCGGCATTCCGACGATCTTCCTCAATGCCGATGAGCTTGGCTACACCGGCACCGAGCTGCAGGACGCGATCAACAACGATACGGCGGCTCTCACGAAGTTCGAGACCATCCGTGCGTATGGCGCGCTGAAGATGGGGCTGATCAAGAGCCTCGAAGAAGCCGCCTCGCGCCAGCACACGCCGAAGGTTGCCTTCGTCGCCCCGCCGAAGGACTACACCGCCTCCAGCGGCAAGAAGATCGCGGCTGGTGACATCGACGTGCTGGTGCGCGCGCTCTCCATGGGCAAGCTGCATCACGCCATGATGGGCACGGCCTCGGTGGCCATCGCCACGGCGGCCTCCATCCCCGGCACGCTGGTCAATCTGGCGGCGGGCGGCGGCGAGCGCGAGACGGTCAATTTCGGCCATCCCTCGGGCACGCTGCGCGTCGGCTCCAAGGCGGAGCTGGTGAATGGCGAGTGGCAGGTCAGCAAGGCCATCATGAGCCGCAGCGCGCGCATCCTGATGAGCGGCTGGGTGCACGTACCCTTCGCCGGATAAACCACTAACGGGGTGGGGCCTTGCCACACGCGGGCCCCGCCCCGCCCCTCTGGCTTTGCCGCGGCAGGCTCAGATGGTAATTGTCTTCACCCAAAAATCATGCTGGTTGCAGGTGCTGGTGACGATCACCTTCCCGCTATATCCAGCCGGCAGCGTATGTTTGGACGCGGGCTGATCCTGCCAGGAAAAAGTCCGGCGATCGAGAAACTGACCATTTTCGAGCACGACGGTGTGGCTCACGATGTAGTGCGCCTCACTCATCGGATGCGGCGTCACAACGGAAAGCTGGTCCCCCGAAACACTTACATTCGGCACGTGCAACTGCATCAGGCTCTGCCAATGGCCGGGGTTGTCCTGGGTAAAGACGACGTTAAGCTCGGACCCCATGCCCATGGAACCCTGGCCCATTTCGGACCCTTGGCTCATTCCGTATTGGGCCAAAGCTGACGCGGGAAGCGCTGCCGCCGCCGTGGCGAGGGCAGTTTTAGCAAGCATACGGCGTTGCATGTTGTTTCCTCCAAACGGGGCCCTCAACGGCAGCCCCGCCGGGTAAAATACTCCCGCCATCAGCGGCATGGGCATGAAAATTGGTCCAGCTATGCGCGAAAACCTATCCCGGCACGGTGGCTCGAAGGCATATGGAGCAATGGCCTGGCGCCTGGCCATGACAAAATCGCACCGATCCAGGCAAATTTGCACCGAGCGGACTACCAATCCCGGCGCTCCGTCTTACTTGCTTCTCCGGCACAATTCTTGCTGCTTAACCTCAACGGTATCGCCGAACTTAAAATAAGGAGGAATGTGTCTTGGTGGAATTAGTCGTGATTGATCGTGCAGGCGCCGAGCATAAATTCGCCGCCGCACCTGGGATGACCCTTATGGAGAGCATCCGCGACCAGGGCATTTACGATATCAAATCCCTGTGCGGGGGAAGCTGTTCCTGCGCCACCTGCCATGTGTACGTGGATAGCGGCACCCCTCTCGCGGCCATGAGCGAGGATGAGGACGACCTGCTCGACGGCACCTCGGAGCGTCAGGCGAATTCGCGCCTTGCCTGCCAGATCACGCTGGCCAATGGCATGGCCCCGCTGCACGTGATCATCGCGCCCGAGGACTGAGCCTTGTCCACATCAGATGTCCTGATCGTCGGTGGCGGCCAGGCGGGCGCCACTGCCGCCATCACCCTGCGCCAGCTTGGCTTCGGCGGCAGCGTGACCATTCTCGAGGCCACGGCAGATCTGCCTTATGAGCGCCCGCCGCTCTCGAAGGACTATATGCTCGGGCAGCGCGCATTCGAGAGTTGCCTGATCCGCCCTGCCCGCTTCTGGGCCGAGCAGAAGATTGACACTCTCACCAACGCCGCCGTCGCCACCATCGACCCCGCACGCCAACAGGTGACGCTGGCCGATGGCCGTGTTCTCGGCTTTGGCAAGCTGCTTTGGGCCACCGGCGGCACGCCCCGCCGCCTTACTTGCCCCGGCGCGGACCTCTCCGGTGTGTTCACGTTGCATGACAAGGCGGATGCCGACGCCATCGCGGCCCGGCTCGACACGCCCCGCCGCGCGGTGATTATCGGCGGCGGGTATATCGGGCTGGAGATGGCGGCGGTGCTGCGCAAGCTGGGGCATCAGGTTACCGTGCTGGAGGCGCAGGAGCGCGTGCTGGCGCGTGTGGCGGGGGAGACGCTGTCCCGCTTCATCGAAACCGAGCACCGCGCTCACGGGGTGGAGATCCGCCTTGGCGCGCAGCTGCGTGAATTTCGTGGCCTAAACGGCGCGGTAACAGCCGTGGTGCTGGCCGATGGCATGGAATTGCCCGCCGATTTCGTCGTCACCGGCATCGGCATCACCCCGCTGGCCGCGCCGCTGCTGGCGGCGGGGGCGGCGGGGGGCAATGGGGTGGAGGTGGATGAATTCTGCGCCACCAGCCTGCCGGGCATCTACGCGGCAGGAGACGGCGCGCGCCACCGCAACCGCTTCGCCCGGGATGAATGGGTGCGGCTGGAATCGGTGCAGAACGCCACCGACCAGGCGATCACCGCCGCCCATGCCATCGCGGGCCAGGGCAAGCCGTATGAGGCCCTGCCCTGGTTCTGGTCCAACCAGTATGATCTGCGCCTGCAAAGTGCCGGGCTGAACATGGGGCACGACGCCACGCTGCTGCGCGGCGATCCGGCAGCGCGCAGCTTCTCCGTCCTGTATCTGCGGGAGGGACGGCTCATCGCCCTGGATTGCGTAAACCGCACCAAGGACTATGTCGCCGGGAAAACGCTGGTGCTCAACGGCGCGCTGCTGGATGCCGCCCGCGCCGCCGATGGTGACATCCCGCTGAAGGAGGCTTCAGCCGGTTAACCGGCGCAGCTTGCGGATCAGCGTGGCGTTGTCGATCCCCAGGCGCTGCGCGGCCTCACGCTTCGAGCCATATCTGGCGATGGCGTCGCGCAGCACCTGATCTTCGAACACGGCGGTCATCTCCTTCAGCGTCACGCACTCTTCCTGCGCGGGCAACGCGGCTGGAGGGGCAGCCTCCACGCTCAGCACGGTTTCCAGATGCTCCGGCGTCGCCAGCTCATCGGCGACGATGTCGAGATAGTCGATAATGCCGGAGAGTTCCCGCACATTGCCGGGCAGATAGGCGGCCAGCAGCGCCGCCCGGCAGCCGGGGGAGAGGCGGAGTTGCAGCTGCCGCCCGGCATTCACCTTGGCCAGCAGCGTGTCGAGCAGCGCCTCCTTGTCCGGCCTGTCGCGCAGCGAGGGCACGAGCATGGGAAAAGTGGCAATGCGGTAGAACAGATCGCCCCTGAACCGCCCCTGTCCGATCATCTCGCGCAAATCGCGGTTGGTGGCGGTGATCACGGTGGTCTCGATGCGCTTGGAGACCGGCGAACCGACCGGCTGGATCGTGCTGTCCTCAAGAAATTTCAGCAGCTTGGCCTGGGAGGAGAGCGGGATCTCGCCCACCTCGTCGAGAAACAGCGTGCCGCCGCGCGCGGCCTCGGCAAAGCCGCGCTTGCCCGCCTGCAACGCGCCGGTAAACGCGCCGCGCTCATAGCCGAACATTTCGGACTCGAACAACGTCTCCGGGATGCTGCCGCAGTTCACATGCACGAAGGGCGCGTCCTTGCCCGCCGCCAGGTCGTGGATATGCCGGGCGATCACCGTTTTGCCGACGCCGGATTCCCCCAGCAGCAAAATCCGCACCCCGCGCCGGTACGCCCTGGTGGCGCGTTGCACCTGCTCCTTCAGCCCCGGCGGCAGCGCCAGCCCCGCCCCCTCGGCGGCGCGGGGCATGGCACGGGCCGGGCGGCGCGGCAGGGCGGGAGTTTCTCCGGGGCGCACGATATAGAGCCGGTGCCCCCGGGCCAATTCGCCACTGGCCAAAACGCGGCGCTGCACCGGCAGAAACCGGCCATCGGCGGTGGAAACCAGCCGGGCCAGACCGTCGGTACGGCCTTCATCCTCGGGGTTCTCCTCCAGCCGGAACCCGGCGCGGCAGAGGAAATTGGCCAGCGGCAGGCGCTCGGCGCTGGCGGCGGGAATGCCGGAGAGCTGCGCCATCGCCGTGTTCAGGAACAGGATGTTCTCGTCGGCATCCACGGCCAGCAGCGGGTCCGGCAGGGCGGCGGCGACGATGCGGAAGGCAGGCAGCGTGAACAGGGCGGCGAGCGTTTCGTCGGAAACAGTCTCCTGCCCCCTGATGCCGAGCCGGAAGGGGCTGATCTCGGTGGGACTGATCATATCGTCGGCGCGGGCAGGCGGACCAGCCGGCAATTGCCCCAGATGCGGTAGAGGAACGCCTCGCGGATCTCGGCCCGCACATCGTTCTCCAGGCTCACGGTCGTGCCGTCATGGCGGCGGTCCGAGGAGATGGCGGCGTCGATGCGGTAATTGGCGTCGATGATCTGGCCAACGAACGCCTCGTTCTCCGGCGTGCGCGGCCAATAGAGGCGAACGTCGAAGGAGCGGAACTCCCCGGCATCCGGCAGCGCATACAGCGCCACCATGGCCGGGTTGGCCACGCGCCAGATCGAGCGGTTGGCGAAGATCTGGTCCACCACCTCCTCGCGCGGGCGGTTGATGTCCACGGGTTCGAGAAACTCGATGCACCAATGCGCCTCGCTGGCATCCGCGATGATGCGGCGGAACAGCTCGTTATCGGCCTGGAGGTCGTCATAAGCCCGGCCGACATGGCCGAGATTGAGCTTGATGAGCCGGAAACAGGGCTGCCCGGCGCGCGAGAGCTTACGACAACGCGCCAGCGTGCGCACGCGCCGCCCGCCCTGGCCGATGAGGTCCAACTCCAGCGTGGTTATGAAGCCGTCGGGCAGAGTGCGCCCGCACAGTTCGCGCAGCGCCTCGGCCGAGGCCGGGGCGTAGCAGGCCTCGATGCTCAGCCCCGCCATCTCGGCCGGCAACAACCCCAGGCTCTCGGCCTGCGCGTCGTTCACCCAGACAACACGGCCCGTTGCGTCCACGACATCCACCAGCAGATCGCCGGTGAAGTCGTCCCAGCCTGGTTCATTCGCCAGCCCGCCATCCTGCCGTGCCGTCAAGGTGCGCCCTCTTCATCCATGCTGCAATATTGCGCTGGCCGGTGCGTTTTCGCAACACACCGCCAAGGCGTGGCGGAGGAAGTTTTCCACCATGCCCTGGCAATCGGGGATGAAGCTGTAGCGGCGGGACTGCTCGGGGTCGAGCTCAGCCCAGCATGTCGCCATGCGGTCGCAGGTCGTCTCCGGGTGGAACTGCACCGAGACCCAGTCGCCGCCATGGTCCAGCGCCGCGTGC
>DAIDJU010000007.1 GCA_027451225.1 Acidocella sp.
CATGTGCTGGGCCAGCAGGCCCGAGCAGCGCAGGCGCGGCTCTATGCCCTTGCCGATGGCGGGCACGTAGTCCAGCTCCGGGGCCACCAGCATGTCGTCGATATAGGAGATGAACGGCAGGGTTTGGATGTCCTCCACCCCGCGCACGGCCGCCGCCAGAGCGGGCGTGGCGTAGAGGCCCAGCTCGTAATCGGTGAGTTTGCGCGCATGGATGCGCCCATGCGCCGGGCGCGAGAGCGCGATGGCGATATCGGCCTCGCGCTTGGAGAGCGAAAACCCGCGCGGCGTGGCGGCGAGGTCGATCTGCAAATCCGGCTCCGCCTCGGCCAGCCGCCCGATCACCGGGGCGAGGAAAGCGGTGCCGAACCCCTCCGGCACGCCGATGCGCACCGTGCCCGAGACCTGGGCGCGCTCGCGCCCGGCATCGGACTGGATGGCCAGCACCGTGCTCTCCATCGTCTCCGCCTGGGCCAGCAGATGCTCGCCCTGATGCGTCAACGTATAGCCCGAAAGCTGGCGCTCGAAGAGTTTGGCCCCAAGTGCGGCCTCCAGCGCGGTAAGGCGGCGGCTTAGGGTGGAATGATCGATACCCAGCCGCCTGGCCGCCATGGTAAGCTTGCCCGTGCGCGCCACGGCGAGGAAGGATTGCAGCAGATCCCAGTCGAAATTACGGCTCATGTGAATTTTTGCACAATGGTTTTGAGAATCTACCCCTATGATCGTGCGCCAATTCATGCAAGCTGTGCGGCATAATTCGGAGGAACCAGAAATCATGCGTGAGATCGGACATTTCATCGGCGGCAAGCGCGTTGCCGGTACGTCTGGCCGCTTTGCCGATGTGTTCAACCCCTCGACCGGCGAGGTTCAGGCCAAGGTGGCCCTGGCCACCAAGGCCGAACTGCGGGCGGCGGTGGAAAACGCGCGGGAGGCGCAGATCGGCTGGGGCGCCACCAACCCGCAGCGCCGCGCCCGCGTGCTGATGAAGTTCCTGGAGCTGGTGAACAAGGAATATGACGAGTTGGCCACCCTGCTCGCCTCCGAGCATGGCAAGACCGTGCCGGATGCCAAGGGCGACATCCAGCGCGGGCTGGAGGTGGTGGAATTCGCCATCGGCGCACCGCATCTGCTCAAGGGCGAGTTCTCCGATTCCGCCGGTACGGGCATCGACGTTTACTCCATGCGCCAGCCGCTGGGCGTGGTGGCGGGCATCACCCCGTTCAACTTCCCGGCCATGATCCCGCTCTGGAAGGCCGCCCCGGCGCTGGCCTGCGGCAATGCCATGATCCTCAAGCCCTCGGAGCGCGATCCTTCCGTGCCGCTGCGCATCGCGGAGCTGTTCATCGAGGCCGGGCTGCCGCCGGGCGTGCTGAACGTGGTGAATGGCGACAAGGAATCCGTGGACGCGATCCTCGACGACCCGGACATCAAGGCGGTCGGGTTCGTCGGCTCCACGCCGATTGCGCAATATATTTACCATCGTGCAGCCGAGACCGGCAAACGCGCCCAGTGCTTCGGCGGGGCCAAGAACCACGCCATCATCATGCCGGACGCCGATCTCGATCAGGCGGTCGACGCCCTGGTTGGTGCGGCCTATGGCTCGGCGGGCGAGCGTTGCATGGCGCTCTCGGTCGCCGTGCCGGTGGGCGAGAAAACAGCTGAGCGGTTGGTGGAGAAGCTGATCCCGCGCGTGGAAAACCTGCGCATCGGCCCCTCCACCGATGCCGCCGCCGATTACGGCCCGCTGGTGACAGCCCAGGCTCTGGCGCGGGTGACCGATTATATCGGCGTGGGTGAGCAGGAAGGCGCGAAGCTGTTGGTCGATGGCCGTGGCTTCAAGCTGCAAGGCTATGAGGGCGGGTTTTATATCGGCGGCTCGCTGTTCGACCATGTGACGCCCGAAATGCGCGTCTATAAGGAAGAGATTTTCGGCCCCGTGCTCTCGGTGGTGCGCGCGCATGGGTACGAGGAAGCCATCGCCCTGGCCACCGACCATGAATACGGCAATGGCGTCGCCATCTTCACTCAGTCCGGCGATGTGGCGCGAGATTTCGCCAACCGCGTGCAGGTGGGCATGGTGGGCGTCAACGTGCCCATTCCGGTGCCCATCGCCTACCACACCTTTGGCGGCTGGAAGCGCTCGGGCTTTGGCGATTTGAACCAGCACGGGCCGGACTCGTTCCGCTTCTATACCAAGACCAAGACCGTGACCTCCCGCTGGCCCTCCACCGACAAGGATGGCGCGAGCTTCGTTATTCCCACGATGAGCTGAGCATGAACTTTCATCCCAACGAGGAACAGGAAGCCATCCGCGAGATGGCGGAGGGCTTCGCCGCCGAGGAATTGGCGCCCTTCGCCATCGAGTGGGACCAGGCCAAGCATTTTCCCGTGGAGACGCTGCGTAAGGCGGCGTCTCTGGGGCTGGGGGCGATTTATACGCGCGACGATGTCGGCGGCTCCGGGCTCGGGCGGCAGGAGGCCGTGCTGGTGTTCGAGGCGCTGGCCAAAGGCTGCCCCAGCGTGGCCGCGTATCTCTCCATCCACAATATGTGCGTGTGGATGATCGACCGTTTTGGCGCCGACGCGCTGCGGCAGGCATACATCCCGCGTCTGGCCAGCATGGAGCATCTGGCGAGCTATTGCCTGACCGAGCCGGGTGCTGGCTCGGATGCCGGGGCCTTGCGCACCCGCGCGGTGAAGGATGGCGACCACTACGTGCTGACCGGCGAGAAGCAGTTCATCTCCGGTGCCGGCAGCAGCGATATTTATGTGGTAATGGCGCGCACCGCCGATACCGGGGCGCGGGGCGTTTCAGCCTTTGTGGTTGAGAAGGCAACGCCGGGCCTGTCCTTCGGCGCGAATGAGAAGAAGATGGGCTGGAACGCGCAACCCACCCGCACCGTCACCTTCGATGGCGTGCGCATCCCCGCCGCCAATATGCTGGGCGAGGAGAATAAGGGCTTCAACATCGCCATGGCGGGGCTGGATGGCGGGCGGCTGAACATCGCGGCGTGCTCGCTCGGCGGGGCGCAGGCGGCGTTTGAGAAGGCGGTGGAGTATATGGCCACGCGCAAGGCTTTCGGTTCCGCCCTGAATGAATTCCAGGCGCTGCAATTCCGCCTCGCCGATATGGCGACGGAGCTGGAAGTGGCGCGCACCTTCCTCTGGCGCGCCGCGGCGGCGTTGGATGCCAAAACGCCGGACGCCACGCGGCTCTGCGCCATGGCCAAGCGCTTCGTCACCGATGCCAGCTTCGAGATCGCCAATCAGGCGCTGCAACTGCATGGCGGCTATGGCTATCTGGCCGATTACGGGCTGGAGAAGATCGTGCGAGATTTGCGCGTGCACCAGATCCTGGAAGGCACGAACGAGATCATGCGCGTGATCATCGCGCGCGGCATTACCGCGAAGACTTGAAAGAGGACATCCCATGGCGGAAACCCCCGATATCCTGATCGAGCATGAAGGCGCGCTGGGGCGCATCCGGCTCAACCGGCCCAAGGCGCTCAACAGCCTGACCTTCGAGATGGTGCAGCATATCCAGGCGGCGCTGACGCGCTTCGAGGACGACCCGGCCGTGGGGGCCGTGCTCATCACCGGCGAAGGCGAGCGCGGCCTGTGCGCGGGCGGGGATATCCGCGCGCTGTACGACAACCGGGCCCAGGCGCTGGAGTATGGGCCGACCTTCTTCCGCACCGAATACAGCATGAACGCGCATATCGCGGCATATAAAAAGCCCTATATCGCGCTCATGGACGGCATCACCATGGGCGGCGGCGTCGGCGTTTCGGCGCATGGCTCGGTGCGGATCGTGACCGAGCGGACACGCATGGCCATGCCGGAGACGGGCATCGGGTTTTTCCCGGATGTCGGCGGCACATGGCTGCTGGCGCATGCGCCGGGCGAAGTGGGCAGCTTCATGGGCCTCACCGGCGATGGCTTTGGCGGGGCGGATGCGATTTATGCCGGGTTCGCCGATTATTTCGTGCAAAGCGAGAAGCTCCCGGCGCTGCTCGATGCGCTGACGGCCCTGCCCGTCTCCACCACGCGGGCCGATATCCGCGCCGTGGTGGCGAATTTCGCGCAGGATGTACCCGCGCCGATGGACGCGCACCGCGCCGAGATCGACGCCGCCTTCGCGCATGACAGCGTGGAGGAGATCGTTAGCGCACTGAAGGCTTCGGGCAGCGAATTCGCGCAGAAGACTCTGGCGGTGATGGCGCAGAAATCACCCACCAGCATGAAGGTGACGCTGCGGCTGCTACGCCTTGCGCGGGCCGATAAATCGTTGACGGATGCGCTGGAGCGCGAGTTCGCCGCCGTGCATACGGTGCTGGCCTCGGACGAGTTTTACGAGGGCGTGCGCGCCGCCGTGGTGGATAAGGACCGCAACCCGAAATGGCGCCCCGCCACGCTGGAAGAGGTGGATACAGCGCTGGTCGACACCTACTTCCAGAACACGCCGGACAAATTGTTCTAACAAACGTTTTTGGGTGCCGCCTTTTTTGTAAAAAAGGCGGCGTTCTCCGCAGCTTTTAAAAAAAGTCGAATCAAAGACTTTCACAAATAAAAAGGAGGGAAGAATGACCAAGAGCATCGCCTTTATCGGCCTCGGCAATATGGGCCTGCCGATGGCCGGCAATCTGGCAAAGGCCGGGTTTGCCGTCACCGGGTTCGACCTTGCCCCCAACGCCAAGGCATCGGCCGAGGCGCATGGCGTGAAATTTACCGCCAGCGCCGCCGATGCCGCGCGCCACGCCGATATCGTCATCACCATGCTGCCCGCCGGGAAGCATGTGCTCTCCGTCTGGGCCGAGCTGGTCCGTGAAGCCAAGCCCGGCACGCTGTTCATCGACAGCTCGACCATCGACGTGGAAAGCGCCCGCAAGGCGCACAAGCTCGGCGAAGGCATGGGCATGCTCACGCTGGATGCTCCCGTTTCCGGCGGCACGGTGGGGGCGGCGGCGGCCACGCTCACCTTCATGGGCGGCGGCAGTGCGGCGGCCTATGCCAAGGGCGAGGCCGTGCTGGGCAAGATGGGCAAGCGGCTGGTGCATTGCGGCGATGCCGGTGCGGGCCAGGCGGCGAAGATTTGCAACAACATGATCCTCGGTATCTCCATGGCTGGCGTGGCGGAGGCTTTCGTGCTCGGCGAACGGCTCGGGCTCTCGCATCAGGCGCTGTTCGATGTCGCCTCCACCTCCTCCGGCCAGTGCTGGGCGCTGACCACCAATTGCCCGGTACCCGGGCCGGTGCCCGCCTCGCCCGCCAACCGCGACTACAAGCCGGGCTTCGCGACCGCGCTGATGCTGAAGGATCTGCGCCTGGCGCAGGAGGCCGCGATCAGCGCCGGTGCCTCGAGCCCGATGGGCGCGCAGGCGGCGGCGCTGTACAGCATCTTCGAGAAGCTCGGCCATGGCGGCGAGGATTTCTCGGCCATCATCAACTTCTTCCGCGGCGCCGAAGGCAAATAAGCCCGCTCTGAAGCGGCATCGGCTCTGGCCGCTGCCGCTTCGTTTTCTGCCCCCCGATGCCGCCGGATTGATTTTGCGCAAGGCCGCCCTGGCCGCCACGCGCT
>DAIDJU010000008.1 GCA_027451225.1 Acidocella sp.
CCGTTCTTCTCAGCAGCCTCGAAGGCGCGGAGCTGCGCAAGCCCGCTGGGGCCGGCACCGATAATGGCAACACGAAAACTCATGTAGGTACCTTCATGCATTGCGACGGTGCCGTTTTGCCGGTTGAACGCAAAAGCGGACCGTACGGGTTAATATTTAAAAACTCTGTGGTTTTGAGCATAAAGTTAAGGCTCGGCTCAAACTCCTCCACGTCATATCGTCACGGTGGCGATGCATGGCACCGTATGGTGATTCATTTTGCTGCGCAACACAGAAAGTGACAAATAAGTAAAAAAAATTCTTGAAAGGAATTAGTTTCTGTTGACATTGTCGTGTTGAGAAATATTTATTCCCGCTTGTTGACGCTAGCTATTCGCGAGGTCTCCTGATGCCGCCGATTCATAAGCTGAACGTAAAAAGCCTGCACCAGCGCCGGATCGATCCGTTGCGGCGGATTTTTGTCCGCGATCTTGTATTGCAAACCCGGATCGGTGTGCATGAGCATGAGAAGCGCGGCTGTCAGCGCATCCGGGTCAATCTGGAAGTTGTGGCGCGGCTTGACGAGACGCTGCATGACGAGCTGGGCAATACCATCTGCTACGATGATATTTCCAAGTCGATACGACATCTCGCCGCCGAGGGGCATATCAAGCTGGTTGAGACCTTCGCCGAACGCGTGCTGGAGATTTGCCTTGCCGATCCGCGCGCCCGCCATGCCACGGTGACGGTCGAGAAGCTCGATGTTTACGAGGATGCGGGCGGTGTCGGCGTAACAATGAGCGCCGAAGCCGGTTAGGCGCTCTCCTCCAGCAGAATGTCCCAGGCCACGCCGTCCAGCATCAGGCATGCGCCCGCGTGCTGTATCGCGAGCGCAGCGCCTTCGCGGAAGGGCAGGCTGGAGCGGGTGATGCGCCAGTTCGCCACCTCGCCCAGCGAGAGTTCGCAATCCACAAGCGCCTGGGCGGTGCGTAAATCCGCAGCGCCTTCCACGCAGGTGGCGAGGTTCGGGGTGGTCAGCGCTGGTTCGGGCGAGCGCGCGCGCGCGAACATGAATAGCGCGCCAGCGCGCACGAAGATGGCCGTGCCGCCGTCTTCACGGCTGCGCAGGCGCATGGCGCCGGCAGGGGCTGCCGGAATATTTGGGCGGCGGTGCCAATGCTCAAGATAATCGGCGAATTGCCCCGTCTCCACCAGCACATCGCCCTTCCAGCACAGGCGTCCGGCATCGGGTAGCCGGGCAGGGGGCTGGAAGTCGATCTCGCGATGCCACCAGAATACGCCCTCCTCCTGCCGGAACACGCCGGCAAAGCCTTGCTGCATGGCCAGCCAGCGGCAATCCTGCATGGTCAGGTCGGCAAGTTTGGCGACATGGGAGAAATCCGGCCGCCCTGAGGGAATGCGCAGATCCACGAACAGAGATGGGCCTTGCAGCCAGGTTGCGGCGGTGCTGGCGTCGCGCGCGCCATCGGGCAAGATGAGGAGTGAGCGTGTCCACAGCCCCGCCAGGGCGGCGGTGGTCATATCGGTCTCGAGGGGGGCAAGCTCGGGTGTCAGCATGGCGACAGCCTAAAAAAGCGGCGTGGCGGTGAAAAAGACAAAAACCAGCCAGTTCACTTGGCGTATTCGCCAAGCGAGATTAGCTCCCCGGTGCAGTGATGCCGAATTCCCGGGCCAGATCCGCCAGGAAGCTTGCCACCGCCGGTGGATGATGGGAGCGTGGGCGGGTGGCGAGTTCCATATCCACATTATAGCCGAAGCGCGCGGGCAGCACGCGGCGCAACGGCAGGGGGAATTTGGTCGCGCTCACATAATGGTCCGGCAGATAGCCGATATACCGCCCGGTCAGCACCAGCAGGGCCACGCCTTCCACATCGTTGGCGGTGGCGGTGCGGGGCAGCGTGCCGAGCAGCAGGCGCGACTCCTCCTGCGCCGCATAGGTCCGCCCCACCAGCTCGCAGGAGGCCAGTTCATCCAGGCTTACCTCATCTGGGCAGCGGGAATAGAGCGGGTGGGTTTCAGCGCAGTAGAGATTGTTTTTTTCGCTGTAGAGCAGCTGATATTCCAGCCCCGGCAGGCGTTGGCGCACGCTCACGATGGCGGCGTGCAGGGTCTCGTCCAGCAGCGCCTTTTCCAGATGGTTCGGCGGGTCCACCGAGATGTTCACCAGCACGCGCGGGGCCCGGCGCTTCATGGTCGAGAGCGCTTTGGTCAGGCGGAAATTCGGGTCTGTGAGCAGTGTGTCGATAATGCCGAGATTCAGTTCGCCGACGATTTCCGTATGGATGCCGTTCATCCGGTAGCGGAAGCTTTCCAGCGCGCCGAAGAGCTGCTGCGCGGCCACATGTACCTCCCGCCCCTGGGCGGTGAGGGCGAAGCCCGAGCGCCCGCGGCGGCAGAGTTTTACGCCCAGCCGTGTCTCCAGCTCCTTCACATGCTTGCTAATTGTGGAAAGTCCGGTTTGCAGCTGCGCTTCCGCCGCGGCGAAACCACCGCACTCCACCACCGTGGAGAACAGCCGCAGCAGCCGGATATCCACATCGGAAATGTTGGCGGTGAAAGGGAGGCGGCGGGACATCACTTTCTGTGTATGGAAAGTAAAGCGGCAAAGCAAGCGATGTTATTGCGGTGCATCGCTGGCTAGGCCTTATATATGTACACAAATTCAGCATTTTTGTCTGCCGCAAAGAAGGCTTTTGACATTTCCGCATATTTAAATGTCATTTCGAACAAATGTTACGCTGATTTTGTGTATTCAACTGCCATTAACCGCTACGAGGATGCAACCATGACGTCACTTCGCTTCGGGGTTTCTCGCGCCGTGCGGCCGCTGCGCCGTGCCCTGCTGGGGGCTGCTACAGCCCTGACGATGCTCGCTGGCGGCACCGCCGCAGCCTCCGCCGCCACCAAGCTCAATCTCGGTATCGTGCCCTGGATCGGCTATGGCCCCATCTATGTCGCGGCGGCCAAGGGCTTCTTCACCGCGCATGGCGTGGACGTGAACCTCGTGAATTTCGATGATCCCTCCGCAATCCCCGGCGCCATCTATTCCGGGCAGGTTGGGGCTGGCACGCTCACCTACGACCAGGTGATCGGCACCAACGCCAAGGGCTGGCACCTGAAGGTGGTCATGCCCATCGACTACTCCGCCGGTGCCGACGCCATGCTCTCCACCGACGACATCACCTCCGTCTCCCAGCTCAAGGGGCTGAAAGTGGCTTATGCGCCGCTCACCCCGTCGGACTTCCTGCTCGGCTATGCGCTGAAGCAGGTGGGCTTAAGCAAGAGCGACATCACCTCGGTGAGCGTGCCCGCCGAGGGCGTGCCGGGCGTGATGGTCGGCGGCTCCACCAAGGTGGGCGTTACGTACGAGCCGAGCGTCACCGGTATTGTGAACGCCGATGGCGGCAAGAAGTTCCATGTGCTGTTCTCCTCCAAACAGGCGCCGGGCCTGATTACCGACGTTCTGGTGGTCACGCCCAAGACGATCAAGGCCGATCCGGCGATGATCAACGGCTTCATCGAAGCCTTCATCGAGGCCGAGGGCTACATGAAGTCCAGCCCGGACGACGCGGCTGCCATCATCGGCAAGGCGTTGGGCGAGGACGCCGCCACCGCCAAGGCGCAGATGGGCGGCGTGCAGAACCCGGATCTCGCCGCCATGCCGACCGTGCTGGCCAAGTCCGACAAGCTGCCTTCCTTCTGGGTCTCCGGCCCGGTGATTGGCGATTTGCTGAAAGGCGAAGGCCAGATCTCGGCTGTTCCGCCCATCGCGGATACGTATGATGCAAGCTTCGTCAACACCCTGGCGGGTGTGAAATGAGCAAGTCGGCGCTGTTCCGTTACAAAGGCGGCGCGGTGCCGAACATCGCCGCGCTGACCTATGCTGGCGTGGCTTATCTGGGTGGGCTGGTGCTTATCACCAGCCCGGGGCTGGCGGCGGACCTTCTGGGCACGCTGCTTGTCGCCCACGCACTCGTCGTTTTCGCCTATTTCATCCACGAGTTCGCGCACGGCGCCATCTTCAGCAAAACCAGCGATAACGACCGCGCGGGCGAGGTGATGGCCTGGCTCACCGGCGCCTGCTTCGCCTCTTATGCAGGGCTCAAGGAAAAACATCTGCGCCACCATGCCGACCGGCTGGATGTGGTCACGTTCGACTACCGTGAGTTCCTGAAGAAGCAGCCGCGCTGGGTGATGAAGCTGGTTCTGGCGCTGGAATGGGCCTACATCCCGGCGGTGGAATTGCTGATGCACAGCTTCGTTATCGCCGCGCAGTTCAACCATGCCGACCCCAAGCGCAAAACCCGCGCCCTCGTCATGCTGGCCTCGCGCGTCGCGTTTTTTGGTGCTCTGGCCATCATCTCCCCGAAGTCTCTGGTCTTCTACGCGCTTGCGTATCTCATCTTCATGCAAGTGCTGCGTTTCATGGACGCCTTCCAGCACACCTTCGATGTATACGCGACCAACGACCTCACCCCGGCCCCGGTCACGATGGTGCGCGACCGCGCCTATGAGCACGCTCACACCTATTCCAACGTGCTCTCGCTCTCGCACCCGCTGCTCAACCTGTTGACGTTGAATTTCGCCTATCATAACGCGCACCACGCCCGCCCCGCCGTGCCCTGGCACGAGCTGCCGGCGCTGGATCAAAAGCTCTACGGTAAGGACCAGACGCAGGTTCTGCCCGCAATGGCGCTGTTCAGCACCTTCCACCGCAACCGGCTGCGCCGCGTTACCGATCCCGATTACGGCGAGGTGAAGCCCGAGGGCGACCGCGCGCATGATTTTGTAGGCGCGGTGGGCGTGTCCTTCCTCACGGCGGTATAATGACACAGGTACGTAAATTCTGGCCGCTTCTCACGGGAATGCACAACTACGAGAAGGCGGTCTCCACCCGCAATCGAGGCCACGGCGAGATGATCGAGGCGCCGATCCTTGCTTACCTCATCGAGACCGCGAATGGCCGCATTCTCTACGATGTCGGCTGCGACTACCGGAAACTCGAAGACCCGGTGCTGCGCCAGCGTTTCTATGGTGGATTCGATTTGGCGCCGCCGGTGATGCGCGAGGAGGATCGCCTGCCATCGCGCCTGGAAAAACTCGGCCTGACGCCGAAAGATGTGGACGTGGTCTTCCTCGGCCATCTACATTTCGACCATGCCGGTGGCCTGCATGAGTTCTGCCATGCCGAG
>DAIDJU010000009.1 GCA_027451225.1 Acidocella sp.
AACAAAAAAACGGCGCCTTGCGGCGCCGTTTTCATTAGCCATCGGCTGGAGCGCTTTACGCGCTCTTCGCCATGATCTCGTCGGCCACGTTGCGCGGCACCGGATCGTAGTGGTGGAACTGCATGGTGAAGGACGCGCGGCCCTTCGTCATGGAGCGCAGGTTGGAGATGTAGCCGAACATTTCCTTCAGCGGCACATGCGCGCGCACGATCACGGTGGAGCCCGAAGCCTCCTGGTTCTGGATCATGCCGCGGCGGCGGTTGAGGTCGCCCACCACGTCGCCCACATGGTCGTTCGGAGTAGTGACTTCCACGTCCATGATCGGCTCCAGGATCACCGGGCCGGCCTTCTTCATGCCCTCGCGGAAGCAGGCCTTGGCGGCGATTTCGAACGCCAGGGCGCTCGAGTCGACGTCATGGTACTTGCCGTCCACCAGCGCGAAGCTGAAGTCCACGGTGGGGAAGCCCGCCAGCACGCCGGTATCGGCCTGGTTGCGGATGCCCTTTTCCACGGCCGGGATGTATTCCTTGGGAATCGCGCCACCGACGACCTTGTTCTCGAACTCGATGCCCTCGTTACGCTCCTTGGGCGAGAACACGATCTTGACTTCGGCGTACTGACCCGAACCACCCGACTGCTTCTTGTGGGTATAGGTCTCGGTGTGCTCCTTGGTGATGGTCTCGCGGAAGGCCACCTGCGGGGCGCCGATATTGGCGTCAACGCCATATTCGCGCTTCAGGCGGTCCACGATGATCTCCAGGTGCAGCTCGCCCATGCCGGAGAGGATGGTCTGGCCGGTTTCCTGGTCGGTCTTCAGGCGCAGGGACGGGTCTTCCGCCGCCAGCTTCTGCAGGCCGAGCGTCATCTTCTCGACGCCTTCCTTGGTCTTCGGCTCGACGGAGATGTCGATCACGGGCACGGGGAACGCCATGCGCTCCAGCACCACCGGGTCCTCGGAGGCGGCCAGCGTGTCACCGGTGCCGGTGTCCTTCAGGCCCACGAACGCCGCGATGTCACCAGCCACCACTTCGGTGATTTCCTGGCGCTTATCGGCATGCATCTTGTACATGCGGCCGATACGCTCCTTGTGGCCCTTGGTGGTGTTCTGCACGGAGTCGCCGGACTTCAGCGTACCGGCATACACGCGCACGAAGGTCAGCGAGCCGTACTTGTCGTTGATGATCTTGAAGGCGAGACCGGCGAACGGAGCATTCGGGTCGGCCTTGATGCGGCGGGCGTTCGGGTCTTCCTCCTGGCCCTCCTCCGGGGCAACCTTGATGCCCGGAACGTCGACGGGGGACGGCAGGTAGTCGAGCACGCCATCCAGCAGGGGCTGCACGCCCTTGTTCTTGAAGGCGGTGCCGCACATCACGGGGCGGAACGCGCCGGTGATGGTGCCGGTCTTGATGGCGCGCTTCAGGGTCTCGACGGCAACGTCGCCCTTCTCGAAATACTCTTCCATGCCGGCGTCGTCGACGGCCAGGGCGGTATCGAGCAGGACCTGACGGGCCTCCTTGGCCTTCTCCAGCATGTCGGCCGGAATCTCTTCATCATGGAACTTGGCGCCCAGCTCGCCGCCTTCCCAGATGATGGCCTTCATCTCGACCAGATCGACCACGCCGAGGAAGTTTTCCTCGATGCCGATGGGCAGCTGCAGCGGCAGCGCCACGATGTCCAGCTTCTCCTTCAGCGTGTCGAAGGCGCGATAGAAATCGGCGCCGGTACGGTCCAGCTTGTTGATGAAGATGAGACGGGGAACGTTGTAGCGGTCAGCCAGACGCCAGTTGGTCTCGGACTGCGGCTGCACGCCGGCCACGCCTTCGATGATGAAGATGGCGCCGTCGAGCACGCGGAGCGAACGGTTCACCTCGATGTTGAAGTCGATGTGGCCCGGCGTGTCGATGATGTTGATGTTGTGGTTCTTCCACTCACAGGTCACGGCGGCGGAGGTGATGGTGATGCCGCGCTCACGCTCCTGCGCCATGTAGTCGGTGGTGGTGTTGCCGTCATGCACTTCACCGATCTTGTGGGACACGCCGGTGTAGTAAAGGATGCGCTCCGTGGTGGTGGTCTTGCCCGCGTCGATATGCGCGGTGATCCCGATATTCCGGATCTTGGTAAGGTCAGTATCAGCCATCAATGCCTCCACGGGCGGGAAAAAGGTCGAACACGTAGTACGCCGCCCAAACGGGCAGCGCTGCTCGGGCGGCTTTTGCGGCAGAGCGCGGCGTTTGGCAAGTGCAAAACATGCGCCGCCCGGAACCAACCCGAGGCTTACTCCAAAACTTCCTTTATATCTATAATCTAGCCCGGCTCGCCGGGCACGGGGTCCACGCCCTGCGCCGCGATCAGCGCCGTCGCCTCGGCGATCGCCGCCTCGATGGCCGGGACATCCGTGCCCTTGCCCACCAGCGCCACGCCCCATTTACCGTCGCGCTTGAACGGGTAACTGCCGAGATCCACCTGCGGGAAACGATCCTGAATCGCGCCCAGCCCATCGGCGATGGAACCTTCCAGCACCCCGATTCCATGCACGGCCCGCATCTCGATGCGCTCGCCGCGCGGCAGTTCAGGCTCCAGCGCCTTGAACATGGACTGCATGATGCGCGGCACCCCGGCCATCACATGCACATTGCCCATGGTGAAGCCCGGCGCGATGGACGCCTCGTTCTTGATCGGCACGGCCCCGCGCGGCATCGTCGCCATGCGCAGCCGGGCAGCGTTCACCCGCTCGCCCCAGGCCGCGCGCATGATCGCCGCTGTCTCCTCATGCAGCTCCCAGGGCACGCCGAACGCCTCGGCGATGCACTCGCTGGTGATGTCGTCATGCGTCGGGCCGATGCCGCCAGTGGTGAACACGCAGGTATAGGCCGCGCGCAGCTCGTTCACCGCGCCGATGATCCGCGCCCTTATATCCGGCACCACCCGCACCTCCTCCAGCTTGATGCCAAGCTCAGCCAAGCCCTGGGCGATGAACTGAACATTCACATCCTGGGTACGGCCGGAGAGGATCTCATTGCCGATGATCAGGATCGCGGCGGTGGAGTTGGTCATAGGAAATCCCTCAACATCGGTATCAGCGGCCTATCGGCCGGGGGCATTGGGTACTCCACCAGCCTCTCCGGCGCCACCCAGGCCAGGGCCTGCCCCTCGCGGGGCTGCGGCTCGCCCTTCCAGCGGCGGCACAGGAATACCGGCATCAGCAGATGGAAGCTCTCATAGGCATGGGAGGCGAAGACGAAGGGGGCGAAATCCTTGGGGTTGGTCTCCAGCCCCAGCTCCTCGCGCAACTCGCGGGCCAGCGCCGCCTCGGGCGTCTCGCCCGGCTCCAGCTTGCCGCCGGGGAACTCCCACAGCCCCGCCATCTTCTTGCCCTCGGGCCGGCGGGCCAGCAAAATCCGCCCCTGCGCGTCGATGAGCGCCGCGGCGGCCACCAGCACCACCCCACCCTTGGCGGGTTCGGCCGCAACGCCTGAGGCCAGCAACTCCCGCTCACGGGTGAAATGCTTCACCGGCAGCTTCTGCCCTGGGCGGCACATGAAGGCCTTCAGCCCCTTGCTCGTCTGCGCGAAGCCCAGCTTGCGCAGCACGGCCATCGAGGCCTCGTTATCCGCCGCCACCGTGGCGGTGACATGCGAGAGCGGCAGCGCCGCGAAAGCCCATTCCACCAGCCGCCGCGCGGCCTCCTCGGCATAGCCCTGGCCCCAATGGGCGCGGCCCAGCCAGTAGCCCAACTCGGCGCTCTTCTGCCCCTTGCCCAAACGCAGCCCCGCCACGCCGACCAACACGCCGGTCTCGGCCTCCACCATGGCGAATTGCTCCGCCCGCGCGGCCTCGCGGTCGCCCAGCGCCGCCTCGATCCACTCCGCGGCCAGCTGCGCCGGGTAGGGGAACGGGGCATCCGGCAGGCGGCGGCAAATTTCCCAATCGTTAATGAGCCGGTGGAAATGCGCCGCGTCCCCCCCATGCAGGGGGCGCAGCACCAGCCGCGTGGTGCGCAGCACGGGGCCGGGGGGCGGCACAGTCTCCAGGATCGGCGAATCGTTTAGGTCTGGCATACGTTGTGGTATTTAGCGTGCTGTTGAACTTCCCGCCAGGACAGGGCAAGCATGCACTCCATGAACGCGGAACCCGATACCAATACGCAGATCATGGCCCAGATGGGCGCCAAGGCCAAAGCCGCCGCCGCACTGCTCGCCCGGCTGCCAGCCGGCACGCGCGACCACGCGCTGCGCCAAGCCGCCGCCATGCTGCGCCGCGACTCAGCCCTGATCCTCGCCGCCAATGCGCGGGACATGGAGACCTTCAAGGGCAGCGCCGCCTTTGGCGACCGCCTGCTGCTGAACGAGGCCCGCGTGGACGCCATGGCGCGCGGACTCGAGGAAGTTGCCGCCCTGCCCGACCCTCTGGCCCGCTCCCTGGGTGAGTGGACGCGCCCGAACGGCCTCGTCATCTCCCGCGTGCCGCAGCCCCTGGGCGTGCTGGGCATGATCTATGAAAGCCGTCCCAATGTGGGCGCGGATGCCGCCGCCATCGCCATCAAATCCGGCAACGCCATCATCCTGCGCGGCGGGTCGGAGAGCTACCATTCCGGCAAGGCGATCAACGCCGCGCTGACCGAGGGCCTGCGCGCCGCCGGTCTGCCCGAGCACGCCGTGCAGGTGGCCCCCAGCACGGACCGCCGCTTCGTCTCCGCCATGCTCCAGGCTTCGGGGCTGCTGGACCTCATCATCCCCCGCGGCGGCAAGACGCTGGTGGAGCTGGTGCAGCGCGAAGCCCGCGTGCCGGTGCTCGCCCATGCCGAGGGGCTGAACCACACCTATATCCACCGCTCGGCGGATTTCGCCATGGCGCGCGGCGTGCTGGCCAACGCCAAGATGCGCCGCACCGGCGTTTGCGGCGCCACCGAGACGCTGCTGCTCGACTCCGCCCTGGCCCCGGCCCTGCTGCCGCTGCTGGTGGCCGACCTCACCGCCCTGGGCTGCGCCTTCAAGGCCGATGCGGCGGCGCGGGCCATCTGCCCCGAGCTGCCCGCCGCCGAGGCCAAGGATTTCGAGACCGAGTGGCTGGACGCGGTGCTGAACGTGAAGATCGTCGCCGGGGTGGATGAAGCCCTGGCGCATATCGCCCAGCATGGCAGCGAGCATACCGACGCCATCATCACCCAGGACGCGGCGGCGGCGGAATACTTCCTCGCCAACATCGCCTCGGCGGTGGGCATGTGGAACGCCTCCACCCAGTTCTGCGACGGTGGCGAGTTCGGCTTCGGCGCGGAAATCGGCATCGCCACCGGGCGCATCCATGCGCGCGGGCCCATCGGGCCGGACCAGCTCACCACCTTCCGCTACATCGTGCGCGGCACCGGCCAGGTGCGCCCCTGAGCATTCCGCGTTTCGGGCACCGCCACCGGATTCGCATCGGTCTGCTCGGCGGTTCCTTCAACCCGGCGCATGAGGGGCATCTGCACGTGGCGCGGGAGGCGATGCGCCATGCGGGGCTCGACCAGCTCTGGCTCATGGTCTCCCCCGGCAACCCGCTAAAGCCCCGCAAAGGCATGGCCCCGCTGCCCGAACGCCTGGCCACCGCCCGGCGCTTGGCCGATGGACGGCGGATCATCGCCACGGATATCGAGGCGAAGCTCGGCACGCGCTACACGGCGGACACGATGCGCGAACTGAAACGCCGCTTCCCCGTCGCCCGATTCGTCTGGCTGATGGGGGCGGACAACCTGATCCAGCTGCCGCGCTGGGGAAACTGGCGGCGGATCATGTGCGCCATGCCCATGCTGATTCTGCCCCGCCCGGGGGCCACGCGCCGGGCGCTGGCCTCGCAGGCCGCCAAAGCATATGGAAAATATCGCCTTCCGGCGCGGGCTGGGCTATGCCTTGCCTCAGCGGAGTCACCCGCCTGGATTCTTCTGCCGGTGAAGGAGAATCCGGTCTCCGCCACGGAATTACGCCGGAAAGCCAAAGGAGCGTCACCATAACCCGTCCGCCGACCCGCAAAACCCCCGCCCGTGGCGCCGCCCCCGCCACGCCCCGCAAACGCGCGCCCAAAAAAGCCGCCGCTGCCGCCCCGGCCGAGGCTCTGCCCGCCATGCCCGGCACGCCGCGCAAAAAGGCGGCCATCGCCGGACCGAAAGGCAAGAAGGCCGCGCCCAAACCGCCGGTGGAGCTGCTCGACCGCCTGCAGCAGTTGATCGTCGCCACGCTGGAGGACGACAAGGCCGAAGACATTCTGGTGCTGGACCTCGCGGGCCGCGCCAGCTTTGCCGACCGCATGGTCATCGCCACCGGCCTCGCCGACCGGCAGATCTCCGCCATGGCGCAGCATCTGTACGAGAAGCTGCACGAGGCCGGCTTCAAGAAGCCGCTGACCGAAGGCGCAAACGGCACCGATTGGGTGCTGATCGACGCCGGCGACATCATCGTGCATCTGTTCAAGCCGGAGGCGCGCGCGCTTTACAGGCTCGAGAAGATGTGGTCCGCCGAGCTGGACGAGGCCGGCGCCGAAGAGTGAGGCTTCTGGCCGTCGGCAAGGGGGGCTCCGGCCCGGAGCGCGAGCTGTTCGAGCGCTACGCCAAGCGCATCAAGCCCGCGCTCTCCCTCGTCGAGTTCCCCGACGGCGTGGGCAGCCCCGCCGAAATCAAGCGCCGCGAGGCAGACGCCATTTTGGCGGCGCTGAAAGCGGATGAATTCGTCATCGCCCTGGACCTGGACGGCGCAACGCCGGACAGTCCGGGCTTGGCGCGCCTGCTCGCCGGATGGTTCGAGCGCAGCCGCAAGCTCGCCTTCGTCATCGGCGGAGCGGAAGGACTGGACGCCGCCGTGCTGGCCCGCGCCGGGGCCAAACTCTCCCTGGGCAAACTCACCTGGCCGCACATGCTGGTGCGCCCGATGCTGGCCGAGCAGATTTATCGCGCCCAGATGATTCTGGCCGGGCACCCGTACCACCGGGCGGGACGGCCTTAGAGACGGAAGAGGGATTTCCGCCTCAAAATGGACATCATGACCCGTCAGGAAAAAAGGCGCGCCACGTATTATATCCTCAGCCGCCTGTCGCCCAAATCCTGTCGTCCAACTGCCTGGAAACGATCATGACCACTGTCAAATACCGGCTGTACCAGCCGCGCCTTGCCCCCCGCCGCACCAAGGTCGAGGTTCCGGGCTGGGGTGGCACGAAGGAGCCAAGACGGGACGGCTCGCATGAACAAGCCTGGCATTGCCTGCCTTTCATCGAGGGCGCTCAATACGGCATCGAGATTTTTTATCCCTATGAAAGCGAAGTGCGCGTCTCCCGCCGCGAGGGCAAATTCGTCTTCGACGGCGATTTCGGCCCCAACCCGAATACCGGCGTGAGCTGGCCGCCCTTCCGCGCTTTCGGCGAGGGCTTTTACACCCTCCAGCTCCTGCTCGACCTGAAAGTGCCGGAAAATTTGGCCGTACGCGCCGAACCGCATCCGCGCTTTTATTTAAGCGCCGCGGATGACGTGCCGCTCGCCGTTCCGGCGCTGCTGCGCACGTCCTGGTGGCCGATGATCAATTTCGTCGTGTTCAAGGCCCCTCCCGAAGGAGGCGTGCATATCTTCCGCCCCGGCGAGCCGTTCATGCAGTTTTGCATCGTGCCCGCCGAGCCCGATTTCGTGCTGGAGCCGATGGGCGAAGCGGAAGCCGCCGAGCGCGAGATGCAATCCAGGCGCATTCACGCCAGCCGCGAGACGCTGGGCCGGGACACGAGATGGGTCTCGTCAACCAAGACCGTGTTTGACGGCACCTACCGCCGCATTCTTGGCGCTGCCCGGGCCAGGGACCGGGCAGCCGACGACTAAGCCTCAGTTAATCTCCACACCGATACCCGGAAGCATGATGACCCCGCCGCTGTGATGGTGGTGGTGATGATGGTGTTCATACCAATAGGGCGGCGGAGGCGGGGGCGGAGCATAATAGTCGTGGTGGTGATGGTGATGATGATGGTGGTGGTGGTGATAATCGTAGCCATCGCCCTCCGGGTACCATTGTACCTGTTCCACCGGCTCCTTGCTGGCCCGTTCCGTCAATTCCGCATTATGGGCTTTCAATGCCTCCACGGCATTGGGAATGGGGCGGAGCAGATCGGAATAGGATGTCACCGCTAAAGGCTCCTGCGGCATCGCGGCGGCGTGGCTCGCGGCCTGGGCGCTGCCGCCCCCAAGGGCGGCCATCCCGGCCAATGCGCCGAGCAACCCGACTGTTTTCCGTTCCATCTAACACTCCTTCAAACGATAAGCGCGGCATTACGATGAGGGAGAGCAGCCGACTTTTTTGCGCTTGAAACAGGGTTGGATTGTGGCGGATAGCCCTAAGGCCATTAAGTTATGTTCAGGTGAGGCGTACAGGCATCCCCGTTCCCCCTACCCCATCACCAGCACCGCCGCGCCTTCCAACCGCCCCGCGCGTAAATCCGCCAGGGCGGTATTGGCATCTTCCAGCCTGTAGGGCGTCGTCGTCGTCACCACCGGGATTTTCGCCGCCAGGGGCAGAAACGCCTCGGCATCGCGCCGCGTGAGATTGGCGACCGAGCGGATGCTGCGCTCCTTCCACAAAATATCGTAGGAAAACGCGGGGATCTCGCTCATGTGGATGCCCCCGCACACCACCACGCCGCCCGGCGCCAGGGCGCGCAACGCCGCTGGCACCAACGCGCCGACGGGCGCGAAGATCAGCGCCGCATCCAATTGTTCAGGCGGCAATTCATCCGACCCGCCAACCCAACCGCCGGTGATGGAGCGCGCGAAATCCTGCGCCGCCCTGTCGCCTGGGCGGGTGAAGGCATACACCTCCCGCCCCTCGTAACGCGCCACCTGCGCCGCGATATGCGCCGCCGCGCCAAAGCCATAAATGCCGATCCGCCGCGCATCGCCCCCCGCCCGCAACGTGCGATACCCGATCAGCCCCGCGCAGAGCAGCGGCGCGGCCTCGGTGTCCGAAAACCGCTCGGGGATGGGAAAGCAGTAGCGCGCATCGGCCACGGTCTGCTCGGCATAGCCGCCGTCGATCTGATAGCCCGTGAAGCGCGCCATCTCGCACAAATTCTCACGGCCCGAGCGGCAATAGGCGCAGTCCCCGCAGGTCCAGCCCAGCCAGGGCACGCCCACGCGCTGGCCAGGAGCAAAACGCTCCACGCCCGCCCCCACCGCCAGCACCCGCCCGACGATCTCATGCCCCGGCACCACATGCGGCTTCGGCTGGGTCAAATCGCCGTCCACGATATGCAGATCCGTGCGGCACACCCCGCAGGCGCGGACCTGCAATAATATCTGCCCCGGTCCTGGCTCCGGCGCGTCGCATTGGCGCAGTTGCAAAGGCGCGCCGGCCTTCTCGAAGATCATTGCCCGCATGGGGCGAACCTAGCCCCGCCCCCGGCACATCGGCAATCGGCGCACCAGCTAAACCCGGGGCACAGAACAGGCCCCCTTGGGATTCGCGCGGATTATGCCTTAATAAGGGCCCGCGCGTACCGCTTAATTGGGAGTCAAGATGCCTAAAAAACCCGTCATGCTCGTTATCCTCGATGGCTTCGGCTGGAACGAAAGCCCCGAGGACAATGCGGTCGCGCAGGCGCATAAGCCGAATTTCGACCGTCTCTGGGCGAATGTGCCGCATGCCTTCCTCAACACCTCGGGCCGCGTGGTGGGCCTGCCGAACGGGCAGATGGGCAATTCCGAGGTCGGGCATCTGAATATCGGCGCGGGCCGCGTGGTCACGCAGGAGCTGCCGCGGATCGACATGGCCATTGAGGACGGCTCGCTCGCCGCCAATCCGGTGCTGGGCGATTTCATCGCCGCGCTGAAAAAATCCGGGGGCACGGCGCATCTGCTGGGCCTGGTCTCGCCGGGTGGCGTGCATTCGCATCAGGACCATATCGTCGCCCTGGCCAAGATCCTGCACGCGGCGGGCATCGAGGTGGTCGTGCATGTCTGGACCGACGGGCGCGACACTGCCCCCGAATCCGCCGCCGAATACGTGAAATCCTTCACCGCCGCGCTGGGCGACGCCGCCAGGATCGGCACGCTGGTGGGCCGCTATTACGCCATGGACCGCGACAAGCGCTGGGAGCGCGTGCAGCTCGGCTATGAACTGCTGGTGGACGCCAAGGGCGAGTCCTTCCCCACCGCCGAAGCCGCCGTCGAGGCCAGCTACGCCGCCAAGGTGACCGACGAGTTCATCAAGCCCGTGGTGATCGGCGATTACGCCGGGGTGAAGGATGGCGACGCCGTGCTCTGCGCCAATTTCCGCGCCGACCGCGTGCGCGAGATCCTCACCGCTTTGCTCGACCCGTCCTTCACCGGCTTCGCCGCCCGCCAGCCGAAGCTGGTGGCCGCCACCGGCATGACCGCCTATTCCGACGCGCTGGCCCCCTTCATGACCACGCTCTTCCCGCCCGAGCGGCTGGAGAAGCTGCTGGGCGAGGTGGTCGCCGCGCACGGCATGACGCAGATCCGCATGGCGGAGACGGAGAAGTACCCGCACGTCACCTATTTCTTCAACGGCGGCATCGAGCAGCCTTACCCTGGCGAGGACCGCGTGCTCGTCGCCTCGCCGAAGGTCGCCACCTACGACCTCCAGCCCGAGATGTCCTCGGCCGAGCTGACCGAAAAGGCCGTCGAGGCGATCAATTCCGGCAAGTACGATTTGCTGGTGCTGAACTTCGCCAACCCGGACATGGTGGGCCATACCGGCGTGCTCTCCGCCGCCATCAAGGCGGTGGAAGCCGTGGATAAGGGCCTGGGCGCGATCGCCGACGCCATCGCCGCCCAGGGTGGGTCACTGCTCGTCACCGCCGATCACGGCAATTGCGAGATGATGCGCGACCCCGAGACCGGCGGCCCGCACACGGCGCACACCACCAACCCGGTGCCGGTATTCCTGGCTGGCGCACCGGCCGGGGCCAAGCTGCATGACGGCGTGCTGGCGGACCTCGCCCCCACGCTGCTCAAGCTGATGGGCCTGGAGCAGCCGGTGGAAATGACCGGGCAACCGCTCTTCTCTTGAAGCGCCGCGCCGCCCTTTATCTGGCTCTGGCCCTCGCCCCGGTTACGGCCGGGGCGGAGTCGGCCCATAACCACAAGCATACGCACCACCACGCAAAGGCGGCCACCACTCAGCCCCCGAGCGACTCCGTACAGGCGGCCGAGCAGGCCCGCCAAGCTGCCGCCACCCGCGCCACGGCGCTGGCGCAGCAGCAGGCCCAGGCGGCGTCCTCCATCCGCGACCTTGAGGACAAAACCGCCCAGGCCACCGGGCAGCTCGCCAATCTCCAGGCCGCGCAGGGCGATGCCGCGCAGCATCTGGCCCAGGCCGAGGCCGCGCTGGCCAAATTGCTGCCGGTGATGCAGCGCCTCTCCACCCAGCCCGCCTCCACCCTGCTTACCGCCCCGCTTTCCCCCGGCGATGCCGTGCGCGGCGTGGCGCTGCTGCAGGGGCTGGCGGCGGCCATCGCCACCCAGGCCCAGGCGGTGCAGACGCAAACGGCGCAGCTGAACCAGCTGATCAGCGCCACCAAGACAAGCCAGGCCAAGCTTACCGACTCGGTGGCCCAGCAGCAGGCGGCCGAAGCCGCGCTCTCAGCGCAGATCAACGCGGCCAAGGCGGCCGAGCAGGCGGCCGCGGACCAAAAAGCCGCCGCCCAGGCGCAAAAACTGGCCGCGGCGCACAAGCTCGACAATCTCAACGACGCGGTGAACGGCCTCGTTCCCGCCGCCACCCAGGCCAGCCTGCCCGCCAGCACCGGCACCGCCCCCGTGGCCGGGCATATCGTGCAGGCCTACGGCGCTTCCACCTTGGCGGGGCCCTCCACCGGCATCAGCTACGGCACAGCACCCGGCGCGCGCGTCACCACGCCCTGCGCCGGGACTGTCATGTTCGCCGGTCCATTCCAATCTTTCGGCAACATGGTCATCACCGATTGCGGTGGCGGCACCAGCGTGGTGCTCGCCGGCATGGACCGTCTCGACGTCTCGCAAGGGCAGCGTCTGGTCAAAGGCCAGCCCGTGGGCAGCATGCGCGGCTTCGATCCCTCCACCCCCACGAACCAGCCCCGGCTCTACGTGGAACTGCGCCAGAACGGCGCACCGGTGGACCCCACCCCCTGGCTCGCCGGGCACAGGTCTGGCTAACAGGGCGGGATGCTGTCTAATATGATCTCAGTTATCCGGTTTTGAGGACACAATACATGCGTTTGCGCGGCGGTCTGTTGCTGAGCGGAGTTTTCTTGGGCGGGCTCGCGCTCGGCACTGTGGCGCAGCCGTTAACGCGCGCCATGGGCCAGGACGCGCCATCCGACAGCACCTACCAACAGCTCTCTTTGTTTGGTGACGTGCTGACCCAGGTGAAGCAGAATTACGTGATGGACCCGCCATCCGATAAGCTGATCTACAATGCCATCAACGGCATGCTGGCCGGGCTGGACCCGCATTCCAGCTACATGAACGCCAAGCAATACGCCGACATGCAGGTGCAAACCTCCGGCCAGTTCGGCGGCCTCGGGCTCGAGGTGACGGAGAAGGACGGGCTGATCGAGGTCATCGCGCCCATCGACGGCACGCCGGGTGCGCGCGCCGGCATCAAGCACAACGACATCATCCTGGAAATCAACGGCCACTCCACGGATGGCTTGGCGCTGGACGACGCCGTTTCCAAGATGCGCGGCACGCCGGGCACGCCGATCACCCTCACCATCAAGCGCAACGGCGTGAACACGCCGATCCACATCACGCTGACGCGCGAGGTCATCAAGATCGAAGACGTGAAGAGCAAGCTGTTCGACACGCCGGACGGCCCGGTGGGCTATATCCGCCTCTCCAGCTTCGATGAAAACGCCGACCCGCATATCCGCAACGCGGTGAACAGCCTGCGCCAGCAGGCGCATGGCAACATCCACGGCTATATCCTGGACCTGCGCGACAACCCCGGCGGCCTGCTCGACCAGGCCGTGGCCGTGGGCGACGATTTCCTCAACTCGGGCGAGATCGTCTCCACCCATGGCCGCCACTCGCAGGACGATCAGGTGTGGTACGCGCAGAACGGCGACGTCACCAACGGCGCGCCGATCGTCGTCCTCACCGATGCCGGCACCGCCTCGGCGGCCGAAATCGTCACCGCCGCGCTGCAGCAGAACCGCCGCGCGCTGGTGCTGGGCACCAAGACCTTCGGCAAGGGCTCGGTGCAGACGATCATGCCCATCGACAACGAAGGCGCGCTGCGCCTGACCACGGCGCTGTATTTCACGCCGTCGGGCAAATCGATCCAGGGTTATGGCGTAACGCCGGACGTCAAGGTTTCCGACACCAACCTGCCGGATGACGCCTTCTTCGCCCAGCTGCGCGAGACGGATCTGCTGAACTCCTTCGCCAACCCCACCGGCCAGAACGCGGCCCCGCTGCCGCCGGCGCCGCCCCTGCCCGCCGTGGCCGCGCAAATCCCCAACAAACCGCCGCAGAACTGGCCGGCCTTCGACCCCACCAAGCCGGATACCGACTTCCAGCTGCAAATGGGGATCAAGCTGCTCGACGGCATGACCAGCGCGCAATAACGGGCTGACCATGACCGACCATAGCTCCCTGCCCTACCGGCTGAATGTCGGCGCGGTGCTGTTTGGCCCGGATGGCCGCGTGTTCGTGGGCAAGCGCATCGGCGCGCCTAATGCCTGGCAGCTGCCGCAGGGCGGAATCGACGCGGGCGAGGACCCGCGCGAGGCCGTGCTGCGCGAGCTGGAAGAGGAAGTTGGCACCGCCAAGGCCGAGGTAATCGGCGAGCATCCGGGCTGGCTGGAATACGACCTGCCTGCTTCCCTGCTCGGCGTGGCCTGGGGCGGCAAGTATCGCGGCCAGAAGCAAAAATGGTTCGCGCTGAAATTCACCGGCATGGACAAGGACATCCAGCTCGACGCGCATGAGCACCCGGAGTTCGAAGCCTGGAAATGGGTGGACCTCGCCGAGCTTCCCACCCTTGCCGTCGAGTTCAAGCGCGAAATTTATGAGATACTCGCCCGGGACTTTGCGGTATATACAAAACCGTAACGTATTCCACAAAACAACGGGGAACGCCGATGCTGAAACTGACTGCCGCCGACGGCCATGAATTCAGCGCCTATGAAGCCGGAAACGTAAACGCCCCGCGCGGGCTCGTGGTGGTGCAGGAGATCTTCGGCGTGAACGCGCATATGCGCGCCGTATCGGAGCGTCTGGCCAGCCATGGCTACCGCGTGCTCTGCCCGCGTTTGTTCGACCGCGTTCAGCGCAACGTGGAGTTGGGCTACGAGCCGGCAGATGTCGAGAAGGGCCGTGAACTGCGCTCGCAGATCACCGAATCCCAGGCACTGCTGGACCTGCAGGCCACGGCGGCGGCTTTCGGCGGCAAGCCGGTCGGGATCATCGGCTATTGCTGGGGCGGCACGCTGGCTTGGCTGGCCGCCACCAAGACGGAATCGTTCTGGGCGGCCTCGAGCTGGTATGGCGCGGGCATCGCCGCACAGCGCGACCTTACCCCCACCTGCCCGGTGCAGCTGCATTTCGGCGAGCATGACCACAGCATCCCGCTGGGCGATGTCGAGGCCATCCGCAAGGCGCAGCCGGGCATCGATGTGTATGTGTACCAGGGCGCTGAACACGGCTTTGGCTGCGAGGCCCGGGCCAGTTACAGCCGCAAGGACTGGGAACTGGCGGAGCTGCGCAGCTTGGCGTTTTTCGCGGAGCATGTGCGGTAAGCATCTGTAAAGACTCTTCTTTTTTGTAAAAAAGCGGAGTCAAAAAACGTTTACAACATTAGCAATCCCAGCAGCGCGCCCCCGCCCAGCAGCCAGAGTGGATGCAGGCGGCTGCGCCAGGAGAGTACGGCGCAGCCCGCGGCGATGCAGGCCGTCAGCCAGCCCGAGACCGACTGCATTGTAAGCACCAGCGCCGCCGCCAGCACCAGCCCGGCGGTGATGGGCAGCAGCGCCGCCCGCGCCACCTTCTGCCAGCGGGCCCCGGCATGGCGCTCGAACCCCTTGCTCACCACGATCACCAGCAGACCGGAGGGAAGGATCATCGCCAACGTGGCCACGATACCGCCCGCCACCCCGGCCACATGCGCGCCGATCACCGTCGAGATCATCACATTCGGCCCGGGTGCGGCGTTGGAGATGGCGTAAAGCTGCGCGAACTGCGCCGGGGTGAGCCAGTGGCGCACGCTCACCACTTGGCGGGCGATCTCGGGCACCGTGGCATTGGCCCCGCCCACGGCCATGAGCGAAAGCTTGCCGAACAGCAACGCAAGCTGGGCCAGAATGTTCATTTCACCGCCCTCGCCGCCAGCACCAGCGAGACGGGCAATACCAGCAACATCACCAATGGCAGCGGCAGGCGCAGCCCCACCACCAGCACGAACACCGCCGCCGCGATGCCGATATTGCGCCCCTGCCGCAGCACCGGTCCGGCGATCTTCAGCCCCGCCCCCAGCATCAGCCCCGCCGCGGCGGCCGCCAGCCCGGCCAAAGCGTGACGCACCGGCCCCAGCGTGCCATAGCGCGCATACAGCCCGCCAAAGACCATCACGATGGCCATCGGTGCCGCCAGAATCCCCAGCACTGCCACCGCCGCGCCACTGAGCCCCTGGTTGCGCGCCCCAAAGGCGAAAGAGAAATTCACCATATTCGCCCCTGGCAGAGACTGGCAGAGCGAAAACAGCTCGTTGAACTGCTCCTGGGTAAGCCAACGGCGCTTTTCCACCACCACCCGCCGGGCGATGGGCAACACGCCGCCAAAGCCGAGCACCCCGGCCTCGAAAAATCCCAGGAACAGATCCTTGTGTGACAATCCTGGGGCGCGGTTATGCTGCATACGCCGTCATTATGGAGCAAAACCTCACAAAACAATGTTTAATCGGCCAGAAATGTCATTGAACTGCAACCCGAATCCCGTCGCCATTGTCACACGCTTCAATTATTGCGAGGCCATGCGGGGAGGCCCCCGCTGACCGGAACAGGGCCCCGCCACAGGGACTCAACATAAGGAACGCGAACGTGAAGATTCTGACCAACCTCCTCCGCTCCGGCGTGGCCGCGCTGGCCATTGCCTCCGCCGCCGGCGCTGCCCATGCGCAGACTGTCGACGTCCCGCTGATCGAGAGCGGCTCCAGCCTGCTTTACCCGCTGTTCAACGCTTGGGTCGCCTCCTACAGCGCCAGCCACACCGGTGCCGACATCACCACCACCTCCACCGGCTCCGGCGCTGGCATTGCCCAGTCCATCAAGGGCCTGGTGCAGATCGGCGCCTCCGACGCCTATATGTCCGACGCGCTGGTGAAGGCCAACCCGACGATGATGAGCATCCCGCTCGCCATCTCCTCTCAGGCGGTGAACTTCAACCTGCCGGGCATCTCCCACCTGAACCTCTCCGGCCCGATCCTGGCCGGCATCTACGAGGGCAAGATCACCCAGTGGAATGACCCCGCCATCGTCGCCGCCAACCCGGGCGTGAGCCTGCCGAACCACGTGATCATCCCCGTCCACCGCCTGGACGGTTCGGGCGACACCTTCATCTTCACCCAGTACCTCTCCGCCTCCGATGCCGGCTGGGCCTCCACCCTGAAGTACGGCACCTCCGTGTCCTGGCCCGCCATCGCCGGTGAGATCGGCGCCAAGGGCAACTCCGGCATGCTCTCCGCCGCCGCCGCCAACCCGTACTCCATCGCCTATATCGGCATCTCCTTCGCCAACAAGGCCGCCTCCTCCGGCCTCGGCCAGGCTGCTCTGCTGAACAAGGCCGGCCAGTACGTGCTGCCGACCGACGAGACCATCACCGCCGCTGCTGAGAGCGTCGCCAACACCACCCCGGCCGATGAGCGCATCAGCATGATCTTCGCCGAGGGCGCGAACGCCTACCCGATCGTGAACTACGAATACGCGATCGTGAACAGCCACCAGCCCGCCGCGGCGATCGCCTCCGCCATGCACGACTTCCTGACCTGGGCGATCAACGAGGGCAGCAGCCCGTCCTTCATGAAGCCCGTGCACTTCCTGCCGCTGCCGCCGGCCGTGAAGGCCCTCTCCCAGGCGCAGATCGACAAGCTTCAGTAAGCTGGTCAAATACCTCCCCTTCCGGCAAAACACCGGAAGGGGAACCTTCCAAACCCACGGTGGACCATGCAAATCAGGCCGTTTCGTCTTTCAGTCCTGTCTCTCAGCCTGCTGATTCCGGCCGCGCTTGTCGCGGTTGTTTTGTTTCTGGTGGTGTATTCGGGCCAGGCCATGCTGTTCAACGGCCTGCACTTCATCTTCAACATCAACTGGAACCTGGGGGATCTGTATAGCGATCCGGTGACCGTCAACGGCATCTCCGTTCCGCCCGGCGCCAATTACGGCATTCTCGTCTTCATCGTCGGCACGCTGCTCTCTTCCTTCATCGCCATTCTCATCGCCGTGCCGCTCTCGGTGGGTTCTGCCATTTTTCTGGCCGAGGCCGTGCCGCACCGCATCCGCCCGGTGCTGTCCATGCTTGTCGAGCTGGTGGCGGTGGTGCCCTCCGTGGTGTTCGGGCTCTGGGGCATCGCGGTGCTGGTGCCCTTCATCGGCCATTATCTAAGCCCTACCGGCAACGGCTACGGCTTGCTCGCCTCCGCCATCGTGCTCGCGCTCATGGTTACCCCGATCATCGCCTCCACCCTGCTGGATGCGCTGATGCAAGTGCCCAAGGAGAACCGCGAATCCGCCTTCGCCCTCGGCGCCACGCATTTCGAGGTCGTCTCGAAGGCCATGATGCCAATGGTGCGGACCACGCTGATCGGCGGCATCGTACTCGCCCTGGGCCGCGCGCTCGGCGAGACCATGGCGGTGCTGATGGTCTCGGGCGGCGGCATCAACATCCTGCCCGACTCGCCCTTCGCGCCGATTTCCACCATCGCCTCCTTCATCGTCAGCCAGCTCGACAGCGCCGAGGCCGACCCCACCAACATGTCCGTGCGCACGCTCTCCGAGCTGGCGCTGGTGCTGTTCCTCATCACCCTGACCGTCAACGCCACCGCTAAATTGCTTACCTCGGGAGCGCTCAATGTCCGCAAGCGTCAGTCTTAAGGCCCCGCGCTCGGTACTGGAGCTGCGCCGCGCCGTCGTCAGCAATATCGGCTGGGTGGCCTGCGGCCTTGCCCTGTTGCTGGTCATCGCCCCGCTGCTGGATATCGTGGGCGTGGTCACCTTCAACGGCCTCTCCGCCTTCTCGATTCAGCTCTTCACCAAGAGCACGGGCGGGGACACCAACGGCCTGCTCAACGCCATCGTGGGCACGCTGGTCATCACCGTGTTCGCCATGCTCATCGCCGTGCCCATCGGCATCGGGGCGGGCGTCCACCTTTCCGAATACGGCAAGAACAAGCTGGGCGGCGTCATCCGCTTCCTTTCGGACGTGCTGACCGGCACCCCCTCCATCGTGCTGGGCTATTTCTCCTACATCGTGTTCATCATCGGCTTCGGCTGGGGCTTTTCGCTGGCCGCCGCGGCCATCACGCTGGCCATCCTCATCGTGCCGTATCTGGCGCGCATCACCGAGCTGGCGTTGCAGCAGGTGCCGAACTCGATGCGCGAAGCCGCCTACGCCCTGGGGTCGAACGACGCCACCGTGGTGTCCAAGGTGGTGCTGCCCGCCGCGGCGCCGGGCGTTATCACCGGCACGCTGCTGGGCCTCGCCATCTCGGTGGGCGAGACCGCGCCGCTGATCTACACCGCCGGATGGTCCGACTACACCTGGGACGGGCGCTTCACCCACGCCCCGGTGGCCTACCTCACCTATGTGATCTGGACCTTCATCGACCAGCCGGACGCGCATTCCCACGCACTCGCCTATGCCGCGGCGTTCTTGGTGATGCTCGTGGTGCTGGCGATCAATATCGGCGTGCGGCTGGTGGTCAAGCACGGCAAAACCGCCTGACGGCTAATATCGGCCACGAAAAAGGGGCTCCAAACGGAGCCCCTTTTTTATTGCTTGGTGTACGCCCTTTTAGAAAAAAGGGCGCAACCGGAAACGTCTATTACTTGGCGCGGGCCAGGCTGGCGGAGATCGCGGCCTCGGCGGCGGCGCGGTCGGCCCAGCCGGTCACCTTCACCCACTTGCCCTTCTCGAGGTCCTTGTAGTGCTCGAAGAAGTGCTTGATCACGTCCAGGGTGATGGCGGGGAGCTGAGAGACCTCGGTGACATCGGAGAACTGCGGATGCACCTTGTCGTGCGGCACGCAGACGATCTTCTCATCCTGGCCGGACTCGTCTTCCATCTGCAGCATGCCGATCGGACGGCAGCGGATCACCGCGCCCGGCACCACGGCGGTGGGCAGCAGCACCAGGGCGTCGGCCGGGTCGCCGTCATCGGCCAGGGTGTTGGGGATGAAGCCGTAAGCGGCGGGATAGGTCATCGGGGTGAAGACCACGCGGTCCACCACCAGGGCGCCGCTCTCTTTGTCGATCTCGTACTTCACGCCCGAACCGGCGGGGATCTCGACGACCACGTTGATATCGCGGGGCACGTCCTTGCCGGCGGAAATCTTGCTCACGTCCATTGGGTTAATCTCCCTGTTTGCACTGGGCCGCGTATAGCCCGTGCCAGGGTCTCTTGCCAACGCGCGCGCCGCGGCTATGTTGCGCCTGCCCTGGTTTGGCACATGCGCCGGTAGCTCAACGGTTAGAGCGGACCGCTCATAACGGTTTGGTTGCAGGTTCGAGTCCTGCCCGGCGCACCAGTTTCCGGCCTCAGGCGGCCAGAACGGATGGGCGCAACCCGGCAATCTCGCCCTCGATCCGCCTTATCTCCTCCAGCGCCATGTCGGCCTGCATCGTCAGCCTGGCGCGCTCGGCCTCCGGGGTGCCGCCCGATACCGACAGAACATGCAGCTGATGCATCAACCCGGCAGCCTCCTCGCGCAGGCATTCGAGCCATGCCGCCAGGCCATTGCTGCAACCGCCCCCTTCCGCCCCGCGCCAATCTTCCATGATTGCCCGGTGCGTCTCGCCAAGCAGGGCGTAGGCGACGGCCGGACGGTCCAGGCGGAGCCGGTCGAGATCCCGCCGCAGCCGGGCGATGGCGGAGGAGACCGCCCGCCGGCATGGCGCAGGACATTGAGAAGAAGGCGATTGTTTCATGACAAACATCCCATGCGGCATTCTGCCGAAGACGCCCGGGATGTAAGCCCGCAAGGCTTAAGATTCCACCTTCGAGACGGTTGTTTTGCGAAACCCTCCCCCGCGCGGCTTCCCTGGCGCGGGCGGCGCCAAACTGGCAGGTTGCCCGGTTGAACCGCCGCAATTATACCCTGGCCAACCGAATTTTAAGGACGCGCGCCGATGGCCTCTTACCAGTATGTTTATGTGATGAAGGACCTCACCAAGGCCTATCCGGGTGGGCGCGAGGTGTTCAAGGGCATCACCCTCTCCTTCCTGCCGGGTGTGAAGATCGGCGTGCTGGGCGTGAACGGCGCGGGTAAGTCCACCCTGCTGAAGATCATCGCCGGGATCGACAAGGAATATGGCGGCGAGGCCTGGGCGGCCGAGGGCGTGAAGGTCGGTTATCTGGCGCAGGAGCCGCAGCTCGACCCCACCAAGACCGTGGGCGAGAACGTGGCCGAGGCGTTCCAGGAGCTGAAAGCCGCCATCACGCGCTTCAACGAGATCTCCGAAGCGTTCATGGAGCCCATGGACGACGACAAGATGAACGACCTGCTGGCCGAGCAGGCGCAGCTCCAGGAAGTCATCGACGCCGCCGATGGCTGGGATCTGGACCGCCAGATCGAAATCGCGCTCGACGCGCTGCGCTGCCCGCCGCCCGATGCCGAGGTGACCAACCTCTCGGGCGGTGAGCGCCGCCGCGTGGCCCTGTGCCGCCTGCTGCTGGAAAAGCCCGACCTGCTGCTGCTCGACGAACCGACCAACCATCTGGACGCCGAGTCCGTGGCCTGGCTGGAGCGCACCCTGGCCAAGTATACCGGCACCGTGATCCTCATCACCCACGATCGCTACTTCCTGGACAACGTGACCAACTGGATCCTGGAAATCGAGCGTGGCCGCGGCTACCCGTATGAGGGCAACTACTCCGCCTGGCTGGCGCAGAAGCAGAAGCGCCTGGCGCAGGAGGAGAAGGAAGAGTCCGCCCGCCAGCGCGCTCTGGCCGAGGAACAGGAGTGGATCTCGGCCAGCCCCAAGGCACGCCAGACCAAGTCCCGCGCGCGCATCCAGCGCTATGAGGAAATGCTGCAAAAGTCGCAGGAAATGCAGACCGGCGTGGCGGAAATCGTCATCCCGCCCGGCCCGCGCCTGGGCGGCACGGTTATCGAGGCCCAGGATCTGTGCAAGGGCTTCGGCGACCGCGAGCTGATCGACCACCTGAACTTCAAGCTGCCGCCGGGCGGCATTGTCGGCGTCATCGGCCCGAACGGTGCGGGTAAGTCCACCCTGTTCAAGATGATCACCGGGTTGGAGACGCCCGATTCCGGCAGCCTGAAGATCGGCGAGACCGTGAAGCTGGGCTATGTGGACCAGTCCCGCGACAGCCTGGACCCGAACAAGAACGTCTGGGAGGAAATCTCCGGCGGCACGGATGTCATCTATCTCGGCAAGCGTTCCGTGGCCTCGCGCGCTTATGTCGGGGCGTTCAACTTCAAGGGCTCGGACCAGCAGAAGAAGGTCGGCATCCTCTCGGGCGGTGAGCGCAACCGCGTGCATCTGGCCAAGATGCTGAAGTCGGAAGCCAATGTCATCCTGCTCGACGAACCGACCAACGACCTGGACGTGGACACCCTGCGCGCGCTCGAAGAAGCGCTCATGGAGTTCCCCGGCTGCGCCGTTATCATCTCCCATGATCGCTGGTTCCTCGACCGCCTGGCCACGCATATCCTGGCCTTCGAGGGCGACAGCCATGTGGAATGGTTCGAAGGCAACTTCCAGGCCTATGAGGAGGACAAGCGCCGCCGCCTGGGCCAGGACGCCGCCGAGCCGCACCGCATCAAGTACCGCCCGCTGACGCGGTAATTTGCCCCTGGCATGAGTGTTTCATCCGCCTGGGTGCTGAATACGGCGCGCCTGCGGATGACACCCGTGGGCTACCGGGACCTGCCGGACCTCGTCCGGCTGAAGGGGGACCCGCGCGCCTATGCGCTGATGCTGGGCGGCGTGCGCGGCCCCGTGCAGACCGCCGAGGAGCTGGCCCACGACATTCAGGACTGGGGCCGCCACGGCTTTGGCATGTGGGCGGTACGCGCGCTGCGCGGCAAGTTCCTGGGCATGACGGCCCTGATGCACCGCCCCGACGGCCGCGGCGTGGCCCTGCGCTTCGCCTTCCTGCCGGAGGCGCGGGGGCTGGGCCTGGCCAGCGAGGCCGCGGGGGCCGCGCTCAACTACGCGCATGATGCAGTAGGACTAACACGCGTGGTCGGTGTGGCGCGGGAGGAGAACTTCGCCTCGCGCGCGGTGCTGGGGGGCATCGGAATGTCCCAATGCGGGACATTCATGCGCGGCGGTTATGTGCTGTACGTGTACGAATCTGTGCGTCCCGGAAAGGTGGGATGAATTTCCCTCCATACACGAAAATCTTACTTGCCTGTGTACCGGTCTTCCCTCCTAAGGAGGATTATGACACGCGAAGAGCACATGGACATTCTTGCGTTTTTCGACCGGGTGATGCACTCGGCGGATGCAGCTGTCGACGTTGAAGCAGACGCGATCATTCGCGCCATGTTCAAGCGTAACCCCGATGCGGCGTATCACGTGACCAAGCTGGCCATGGAGCTCGCCGCCCAGCCGGCCCAGGCTTCCCCCCAGGCCGCGACGCCTACGCAGACAGGAAAACCGCGCCAATGGTTCGCCTCGCTGCTGCATCGCAATCCGCACGCCGTTTTTTAAACTAACCCGGAACGACTAACACCCGGTAACGCGCGCGGGCCAGCGCATCGCCATCAAGGGCCGCGCGCAGCGCCGCCTGCCCCGCCAGCGAGGCCAGCACCACCACACGGCTGAAATAGGGCGCCGCACCCGTCGCCCTGGCGCGGAACAAGGCCGCCAGCGCCTCAGCCGCCGGGCTGCGCGCCACGCAACAGGCGCAACCCAGCCCATGCGCCGCTCCCAGGCTAAAGCGCTGCACATACCCAACCTCCGGGGCCGCCAGCCCTTCCTCGGCCAGCACGGCGTCCTTGGCTTCCGGCTGTTGCCCGAACAGCACGGGAATACGGCTATCTTCACTCATCGTCTGGACATGGGGGCATTGCAGTGTATCTGACAAGCATGTCACGCCCACATCTTCTCGAAGCCCTCTCCCGTAACGTGCTGCTCTGCGATGGCGGCATGGGTTCGCGCGTGCAGGCGCTCACCCTGGACCTGGAAAAAGACTTCTGGAACCAGGAGAACTGCACCGAGGTCCTTAACCTCTCCCGCCCGGATCTCGTGCGCGAGATCCATCGCGGCTACTACGAAGCCGGGTCGGACATGGTGCAGACCAACAGTTTCGGCGGCTCGGCGATCACGCTGGGCGAGTTCGACCTGCAGGACCGCGCCTTCGAGATCAACAAGATCGCCGGTGAGCTGGCGCGCGAGGCCGCCGAGAGCTTCGCCGATGGGCGCATGCGCTGGGTTGTGGGCTCCATCGGGCCGGGCACCAAGCTGCCGAGCCTGGGCAATATCGCCTACGACCCGCTGGAAGAGGCGCTGTTCCTGCAATGCCAGGGCCTGCTGGCCGGTGGCGTGGACGCGCTGCTGATCGAGACCTGCCAGGACACGCTGCAAATCAAGGCCGCGGTGAACGGGGCCAAGCGCGCCAAGGCCCTGGCCAAGAGCGATGTGCCGATCTTTGTGCAGGTGACGGTGGAGACCACCGGGACGCTGCTGGTGGGCCCGGATATCGCTGCCGCCGCCACGACCATTCACGCGCTGGACGTGCCACTGATGGGCCTGAACTGCGCCACCGGCCCGCAGGAGATGGCCGAGCATGTGCGCTGGCTCTCCCAGAACTGGCCGGGCAAGATCTCGGTGCAGCCCAATGCCGGGCTGCCCGAGTTGGTGGACGGCAAGACCCACTACCCCCTTACCGGCGAGCAGATGGCGAGCTGGGTGGAACGCTTCGTGGTCGAGGACGGGGTGAACCTGATCGGCGGCTGCTGCGGCACGTCCATCCCGCATATCCAGGCGCTGGACGGAATGCTGAAGAAGCTGGGCAACCCGCGCCCCGCCCCCGTGGCGCGCAAATTCCACTGGGTGCCCTCGGTCGCCAGCCTGTATTCCGCCGTGCCGCTGCGCCAGGAGAACAGCTATTTCTCCATCGGCGAGCGCTGCAACGCCAATGGCTCCAAGAAATGGCGCGAGTTGCAGGAAGCGGGCGACTGGGATGGCTGCGTGGCCATGGGCCGCGAACAGGTGGCGGAAGCCTCCAACGCGCTGGATATCTGCACCGCCTTTGTCGGCCGCAACGAGATGGCCGAGATGAGCGAGGTCATTACCCGCTTTACATCTTCCGTTAACGCCCCGCTGGTGATCGACAGCACCGAGACCCCGGTGATCGAGGCGGCGCTGAAGCTGCATGGCGGCAAGCCGATCATCAACTCGATCAATTTCGAGGATGGCGAGCACCACGCCGCCGACCGCATGACTTTGGCCAAGAAGTTCGGCGCGGCGGTGATCGCGCTGACCATCGACGAAGTCGGCATGGCCAAAACGGCCGAGGACAAGCTGCGCATCGCCCGCCGGCTGGTGGAATTCGCCTGCGATAAATATGGCCTCCCGCAGAGCGACCTGCTGATCGACCCGCTGACCTTCACCATCGCCACCGGCAACGAGGACGACCGCAAGCTGGGGCTGTGGACGCTGGAGGGCATCAAGGCCATCCGCGAGGCATTCCCGGATATCCAGATCATCCTGGGCCTCTCCAACATCTCCTTCGGCCTCAACCCCGCCGCGCGCGCCGTGCTGAACTCGGTGTTCCTCGACCATGCGGTGAAGGCGGGCATGACCGGGGCCATCGTGCATGTGAGCAAGATCCGGCCGCTGCACATGATCGCCGCCGAGGAGGTGAAGGTCTGCGAGGACCTGATCTTCGACCGCCGCGAAGAGGGCTACGACCCGCTGCAAAAGCTGCTGGAGATGTTCGCCGACCGCAAGGCCGCCGACGCCACCAAGAAGAAGCGCGCCGAGACGGTGGAAGGCCGGTTGAAGGACCGCATCGTGGATGGCGACCGCAAGGGGCTGGAGGCGGATCTCGACGAGGCGCTGCAAACCCACAAGCCGCTCGACATCATCAACACCATATTACTCGACGGCATGAAGGTGGTGGGCGAATTGTTCGGCGCCGGCAAGATGCAGCTTCCCTTCGTGCTGCAATCCGCCGAGACGATGAAAGCCGCCGTGGCTCACCTTGAGCCGCTGATGGAGCGCGTCGAGGGCGAGGAGCGCGGCATCATGGTGCTCGCCACCGTGAAGGGCGACGTGCATGATATCGGCAAGAACCTTGTCGACATCATCCTCACCAATAACGGCTACAAGGTCATCAATCTCGGCATCAAGGTGCCGCTGGCGGATATGGTGGCGGCGGCCAAGGAGCATAAGGCGCATGCCATCGGCATGTCCGGCCTGCTGGTGAAATCCACCGTCGTCATGCGCGAGAACCTGGAAGAGATGTCCCGCCTGGGGCTGGATATTCCCGTGGTGCTCGGCGGCGCGGCGCTGACACGCAATTATGTCGAGGAAGACTGCGTCGCCTCCTACGAATCCGGCCGCGTGGCCTATGCGCGCGATGCGTTCGACGGGCTGCACCTGATGGACCGCATCGCCAGCAACGGGTTCGACGATTACCTCGCCGCCATTCAGTCCAAGCGCAAGGGCAAGTCCCGCAACACCAAGCGCACGCTGGGCCAGGCGGCCGAAACCGCCTTCGCGCCCGTGGACGTGAAGGAAGCGCAAACCCGCCGCCGCCGCCTGAACGCGGATGAACCCGTCCTCGCCCCGCCGTTCTGGGGCGCAAAAATCATTGAGGCCGCACCCAAGGCCGTGCTGCCGTTCATCAACGAACGCTCGCTCTTCCAGTTCCAATGGGGCTTCCGCAAGCAGGGCAAGAGCCTGGAGGACTTCATGGGCTGGGCGCGCCACGAATTGCGCCCGGTGATGAAGCGCATGCTCGATATCTGCCTGGACGAGAACATCCTGCACCCGCAGGCGGCCTACGGCTATTGGAAAGCCGCTGGCCAGGGTAACGATCTTGTCCTGTTCGAGGAAGACGGCGTGACCGAGGCCGCGCGCTTCGCCCTGCCCCGCCAGCCGCGCCAGGATGGCGAGTGCATCGCCGATTTCTTGCCTGATATCGAGGATGGGCGCGGCGTGATCGGGTTGCAGGTGGTGACGATGGGCACCCGCGCCTCGGAAGTCGCGCGTGCTTGGTTCGAGGATCATCGCTACCAGGATTATCTGTATCTACACGGTTTCTCGGTGGAAATGGCCGAGGCTCTGGCGGAATACACGCATAAGCGCATCCGCGCCGAGCTGGGCTTCGCCGCCGAGGACGACCGTGACATGGATAAGCTGCTCCAACAGCATTACCGCGGCTCGCGCTACTCCTTCGGCTATCCGGCCTGCCCGAAGCTGGAGGATCAGGAACAGTTGCTGAAACTGCTTGGGGCAGAGCGCATCGGCGTTTCGCTCTCGGATGAGTCTCAGCTTCACCCCGAGCAATCCACCAGCGCCATCGTCATTTTGAACCAGCACGCGAAGTATTTTTCCGTGTAACGTCCTGGCAGGGCGGCCCTCCAATGGGACGCCCTGCCAAAATTTCGTACTCGAATCACAATTAATTGATTTTGATCATGGCATAACGAAGCGTTGCGCGAAACAATTCGCAGTAACGTCTAAATAAACAAAACGGGGCTGCAATTATGAAAAAACAACCTGAAATCAGCCTGAACGACGACTACGCCATAGGTCATACTGGGTTTCTCATCCGCCGCCTGCACCAAATCGCCGTCGCCTTGTTTGCCGAGGAATGCGAGGGCCTGGACATCACCCCCGCCCAATTCGGCATTATGCTGACCATTGCCCAGAAACCGGGAATCGACCAATCCGCCGCAGCCGAATCCCGCGGGGTGGACCGCGCGACCATGGCGAGCATCGTGGCCCGGCTGGAGAAGGAAGGTTATCTGCGCCGCGCAATCTCCAAAACCGACAGGCGGCAGAAGCTGCTTACCCTCACCGCCTCCGGCAAGTCTCTACTGAACAAGGCTCACGCCCCGGTGGCCCGCGCCAACGAACGCACGCTGGAAGTCCTCGGCCCGCGCGACCACAAGAGCTTCATGCGCCTGCTGGAAAAGCTGGTCGATGGCGGCAACCATCACGGCCGCGCCAAGCTGCGGCTGAAATAGCCCCGGCTATTTCGCCAGGCAGGCGGCGGGGGGGATGCTCAGCTTGGTGAGCTTTCCGGCCATTTCGAAATCGCCGAAATCCAGGACGAGATCAGCCGCCACCCCATCGTCGAAATAGCGCATCGAGGTGCGGAAATTCGGCGTCTCGTCGTCGTTCTTGCGGGAGTAGAAGGCGATGTCCACATCCGCGCTGGGGATGCCGTCCAGCGCGGGCCAAGCGGTTTTTTCGCCCTCGTGATAGCCCAGCTCGGCCACGAAAGTGGCCTGGGCGCCATCCGCCGTGGTGCCGTCGAACAGCGGCGGGGCGATGAATTTCTTGCCCTCCCGCCCGGCGGCGAGCAGCGCCTCGGTATGCTGCATGGGAAAGAGCGTGCCGGGCGGCAGCTTGAGCGTGGTGTCGGCAGGGGTGGTGTAGGTTACAAGGCCCGTGCCGTCCGGGTTGCGCGTGGCGGTGCCGGCATCGTCGATCTGCTCCTTGCCGTCATTATCACTCTCGCGCAGCACGAAGCTGAAGCTTTTACCGTCCTTGCTCTCCCAGGTGATGTAGTCGCTCACCGTCTTGTTCAGCGTGCCATCGGTATTACGGGCGATCAGCGTCATATGCTGGTTCGTGGCCCAGCCGGTGCAGCCATCCACCACGTCGAAGCTCATCTGCCCGGTGGCGCCGGTTATGTCGTGCGTGCGCAGCTTGGAGAGGGTCAGCGTATAGAGCGCGTGCTGGCCGGTCAGGCCGTCGGCATGGGCCAAGCCTGGGGCGAGCAAGGCGAGCAGGGCAAGAACGGATCTCATGCTCCCATCTTCCCGCCTCCCCGCCATGCCGTCAAACCCTGGTTTGGGCGGTTATTTCTTCCACAGGCTGGAGTCCCAGATCTGGGAACTGCTGTTGAGCTTGTCGTTGATGCTCTCCAGCGTGTCGCGCAGCGATTGCGGGGTGAGCCCCTGTAGCGGGATGATCGCGTTGGCGTAGAGCGACTCACCATCCGCGCCGTTTTCCATGGAGAAATAGAAATCCCCCACATCGCTCGCCTCGAGCAGCTTGGCGATGTCGAGCTTCGTCATATCGGCGGGCTTGTACGTGTCGACGTTCACATAGGCATAGGCCAGCGTTCCATCCTTCGAGAGGTCGAAATGCAGGCGATAATCGTAGTCGCCATGCCATTCGATGGCGAAAGCCTGCTTATCGCTGTCCAGCTTGGTGGGATAGCCGAGATTATCCACCATGGCTTGCAGCTTGCTCAAGGCCGGGGGCTCTGTGGGGCCGGTATTATCCGCCCAGGCCGCGAGGCCCCCGGAAAGGAGTAACGCCAGAGCCACGGACACGCCGATATAGCGCCGCTTGAGCATGACCATAACCTCC
>DAIDJU010000010.1 GCA_027451225.1 Acidocella sp.
GCCAGCGCCACCACGATGCCGCCGCGCGCCGAGCCGTCCAGCTTGGTCACGATCAGCCCGGTCAGGTCCACCATCTCCTTGAAGATGCCCACCTGCGTCACGGCGTTCTGGCCGGTGGTGGCGTCCAGCGTCAGCAGCGTGGCATGCGGGGCGGAGGCGTCGAGCTTGCGGATCACGCGGATGATCTTGCGCAGCTCCTCCATCAGCGCGGTCTTGTTGTGCAGCCGCCCGGCGGTGTCGATCAACAGCACATCCGCGCCGATCTTCTGCGCCCGGCTCAGCGCGTCATGCGCCAGCGAGGCCGGGTCGGTATTGGCCGGGGCCGTCACCACCTCCACGCCCGAGCGTTGGCCCCAGACCTGGAGTTGCTCCACCGCCGCCGCGCGGAAGGTGTCGCCCGCCGCCAGCACGCAGCTCAGCCCCGCCTGCTTGTAGCGCGATGCAAGCTTGCCGATGGTCGTGGTCTTGCCCGCCCCGTTCACCCCGGTCATCAGGATGACATAGGGCTTATGGGCACGGTCAATCTCCAACGGCTTGGCCACGGGGGCGAGAACCTTGCCGATCTCGCCACCCAAAGTCTCTCGAATTTCCTCGGCGGTGACTTCCTTGCCGAAGCGCGTGGAGCGGAAGCTCTTGATCACCCGCGCCGCCACGGCGGTGCCGAGATCGGCGGCGATCAGCTGCTCCTCCAGCTCCTCCAGCGCCTCGTCATCGAGCTTGCGCTTGGTGAACACGGCGGCGATGTTGCCGGTAAGCTTGGCCGCAGAGCGGGACAGCCCGGATTTGAGCCGGGAGAAGAAAGACGACACAGCCATTTGTTACACCAGATCCGGCAATTCGCCCGCGAAGGCTGTTTCAGCGGGGCCGCGCATCAGCACATGCCCGTTCTCGGCCCAGGTAATGAGCAACTCGCCGCCATCCATCACCACCGTGGCCTGCCGGCCGGTGAGGCCGCGCCGATGCGCGTTCACCAGCGCCGCACAGGCGCCGGAACCGCAGGCGAGCGTCAGCCCCGCCCCACGCTCCCACACCTTCAGGCGGATGCGGCTGGGGCTCTCGATCAGGGCGAAGCCGATATTGGCGCGCTCGGGGAACATCCGGTGTGTCTCCAGCTTCGGGCCGATCAGCTCGATCGGCAGATGGGTGAAGCCATCGACGAAGAAAGTGGCGTGCGGATTGCCCATGGAGCAGGCGGCGGGGTCGGTGGCGGGGCCAAGCGCCAATTGCAGATGCAGCGTATCCGCAGGACCAGCGAGCGGGATATCGCCCCATTCCAGAAGCGGTATGCCCATATCCACCTCGACCAGCCCCGGCCCCAGGATCTCGGCCCGCAGCAGGCCGGAGATGGTGCGGATGGTCACGCGGCGCTCGCCGGTTTCCTCGGCCAGCAGGGCGGCAACACAGCGCGTGGCGTTGCCGCAGGCGCCGCTCTCCGAGCCATCGGAATTCAGGATGCGCATGAAGGCATCGGCCCCGGCTTCATCGGGCTCGATGATGACGAGCTGGTCGCAGCCCACGCCGAGGCGGCGGTCGGCAATGTGGCGGATGGCGGCGGTGGAGAGGTTCAACGCCGTGGTGCGGGCATCCAGCACCACGAAATCATTCCCCGCGCCATGCATTTTTAGAAAGTGAAGCGGCATGGCCCTAAATTAGCGCGCCGCGCCCGGGGCGGCAAACCCGCCCCCGCAAATTGCTGCCCCGCCAAGCCAGGGGCTTGAACTGCAACCAATAAAAGTTCGCCGCAAAAAAATGCCGCCTTTTTTGTGAAAAAGGCGGCATCCAAAAAACTTTTATAAGGTTTTTCAGTACATCGACGAGGTGACGGACCGCAGATGGCGCTCTTCCAGCGCCCGGCCGGTGCCCAGGGCCACGCATTGCAGCGGGTTCTCGGCCACCATCACAGGCAGGCCGGTGGCCACGCGCAGCACTTCATCCAGCCGGTGCAGCAGCGCGCCGCCGCCCGAGAGCATGATGCCCTTGTCCACGATATCCGCCGCCAGCTCCGGCGGGGTGTTCTCCAGCGCCACCTTGATCGCCTCGACGATCTGCCCGACCGGCTCGGCCAGGCTCTCGGCGATCTGGCGCTGCGACACCACAACCTCGCGCGGCACGCCGTTGATCAGGTCGCGGCCCTTCACGAAGCGGGTCGGGCCGTCGCCGGTGGTGTCCATCCAGGCGGCACCGATGTCCATCTTGATCCGCTCGGCGGAGCTTTCGCCGATCAGCAGGTTAAAGGCGCGGCGAATGTAGGAGATGAGGGCTTCGTCCATCTTGTCGCCGCCCACGCGCACGGAGCGGGCATAGACGATGCCGCCCAGCGAAATCACCGCCACCTCGGTGGTGCCGCCGCCGATATCCACGATCATGGAGCCGGAGGGCTCGGTCACCGGCAGGTTCGCGCCGATCGCGGCGGCCATCGGCTCCTCGATCAGCAGCACCTGGCGCGCCCCGGCGGATTCAGCGGATTCCTGAATGGCGCGGCGCTCCACGGCGGTGGAACCGGAAGGGACACAGATGATGATCAGCGGCGAGGACGGGCCGCGGCGGTTATGCACCTTGCGGATGAAGTGCTTGATCATCTCCTCCGCGACCTCGAAATCGGCGATCACGCCATCGCGCAGCGGGCGGATGGCCTGGATATTGCCCGGGGTACGGCCCAGCATCAGCTTGGCGTCCTCGCCCACGGCGAGCACCTGCTTGCGGCCCTTGATCTCCTGGATCGCCACCACGGAGGGCTCGGCCAGCACGATGCCGCGGCCCTTCACGTAGACCAGCGTGTTCGCGGTGCCGAGATCGATCGCCATATCGGCGGACATCATACCAAGAAGTTTGGAGAACATCGAAAACCCTTCCTGCGGCCAACCCCGCCGCCGTACCGCGAAAATCCTTAAGAATGGCGCGTCTGCGCCATCGGGGCAGGGCTTACAGCCCGCGCCGCCGGGGGGCAAGTGCGAATTGCGCCCTTCAAACGCCGCAATTCCCGGTCCATAAGGGGAATCTGAACCACGACGAGGTGTGATGCGATGAACGCCAACCCCCTGGCGGCGATCCTTCTGGCGGCGTGCCTGGGCTTTGCCGGCTGCGGCAGCGCCCCCGGAACCCGCACGGCCTGGGATACCGCCGCTTTTGGCACGTTTGCGGGCATCGGACCTGGGGATGGGGGCATTTGCAAGGGCACGAACGCCCTGGCCGCAACACCACGCGCCGCGCATACCGCCACGCCCTGAGCGCCGCCGCGCCGGCGGATAACGGCGGGATGAAGAAAACGTCATTCCCCCGTTCCGGCGGGGCACATGGGTTGAATTCCCGCTCCGGGCGGAGGACATCCGCCTTGGACGAACTACTGGAGTATCACGATGTCCCGTAAATTCCTGGCTGGCCTCGCGCTGGCATCCTCTCTTCTCGGCCTCGCCGGCTGTGGCGACCGCCCTGGCGAGCGCGCCCTTACGGGCGGCGCCATCGGCGCGGGTGCGGGCGCCATCATCGGCGGCGCCACCGGGCTGGGCGCCGGCACGGGCGCGCTGATCGGCGGCGGCGTGGGGGCAGCCACGGGGGCAGCCACCAACCGCAACCAGCTTAACCTCGGCAACGCCCCCTAACCGGGCGGCGCGGCCAAGAAAAAGGGGGCTTTCGCCCCCTTTTTTGTGTCAACTCCCCGCGATCGCCGCCGCCACGCGGCGCACGAAGGCCGAGGGGTCCTCGGGCAGATCGCCCTCCTGCAGCTTGGCGAGGTCCAGCAGCAGCCCGGCCTCGTCCGCCACGCTCTCACGCGCGCTCAAGGCCTGCACCAGCTTGTGGCTGGGGTTGATCTCCAGCTTCGGCGGCAGGCCGAACACCGGGCGGCCCGCGCGGCGCAGCAGGCGCTGCATGGCCAAGTCCGGCCCGCCCTCGGCCGCCACCAGCATGGCGGGGCTATCCTGCAAGCGAGTGGAGGCCAGCACGGCGGAGACCTTACCCTCCAGCGCCGTGCTCAGCTTCTCGCACAGGGCCTTCACCGCCTCGTCCACCTCGGCGGCCTCGAACAACGAGCCAGCCTGGGAGACGCTGGTGAGCTTCTTCTCCTTGTAGGTGCCCAGGCGCGCGGGCCAGAAGGCGTCGATGGCGTCGGGCAGCAGCAGCACCTCGAATCCCTTGGCAGCGAAGCCCTCGAGCTGCGGCGAGGTCTTCAGATGCGCCGCCTCGCCCGCCAGATAGTAAATCGCCTCCTGCCCTTCCGGCATGCGGGCGATGTACTCGTCCAGCGTGGTCGAGCCCTCCTTGGTGGACTCGAAACGCAGCAGCGCCGCGATATCCGCCGCGTGGCCGGTATCCTCGTAAATGCCTTCCTTCAGCACCGAGCCGAAATTCTCCAGGAAGGCCTTGAAGCTCTCGGGCTCCTTCGCCTTGGCCTTCAGCTCGGAGAGCACGCGGTTGATGAGCGCCTTGCGGATCTTGTCCAGCACCGGGGTGGCCTGGAGCAGCTCGCGGGAGACGTTCAGCGGCAGATCCTCGGTATCCACCACGCCGCTCACGAAGGAGAGCCAGTGCGGCAGCAGCTCCGCCTGGTCGGTGATGAACATCCGCTTCACGTGGAGCCGGACCTTGGAGTCCCGCGCATCCTCAACCGGCATGAACGGTTTGCTGGAGGGGATGAACAGCAGCGCCGAGAATTCCAGCGTGCCTTCCGCGCGCCAATGGATCGTGGCCCACGGGTCATCGAACTGATGCGCCACGTGGCGGTAGAAATCGGCATAGTCCTCGGCCGAGACCTCGCTCTTGGCCCGCCGCCACAGCGCCGTGCCCTTGGTCACGGGCTTGAACGCGCCATCTTCCTCCAGCTCGATGGGCAGCGCGATATGGTCTGCCCATTTGCGGATGACGGTTTCCAGGCGGATCGGCTCCAGGAACTCCTCGGCATCGGGCTTGATGTGCAGGAGGATGGTGGTGCCGGGGGCTTCACGGGTCGCGCTCTTCAGCGTGTACTGGCCCTTGCCGTCCGAGACCCATTCCCAGGCCTCGTCATGCCCGGCCTTGCGGGAGATCACCTCAACCTTATCCGCCACCATGAAGGCGGAGTAGAAGCCCACGCCGAACTGGCCGATCAGGCTCGGGCGGTCCTCGGGTTTCTTCTCGGCCAGGGCGGAGGTGAAGGCGGCGGTGCCGGAGCGGGCGATGGTGCCCAGATGATCCGCCAGCTCCTCCTTGGTCATGCCGATGCCGCAATCCTCGATGCGGATGGTCTGCGCCAGCTTATCCGCCGAGAGGCGGATGGCCGGGTTCTCGGGCAGGGCCAAAGCTTCGTCCGAGAGGGCGAGAAAGCGGCGCTTATCCGTGGCGTCCGCCGCGTTGGCCACCAGTTCGCGCAGGAAGATCTCGCGGTCCGAGTAGAGCGAATGCACCACAAGGTCGAGCAGGCGGCCAACCTCGGTGCCGAAATTACGTGTTTCTTCAGTCATGCGGTCCTCGTTCTGATGGCGCGTTATTTATGAAAACCGGACCGGCTCTCCAAGAGGGTGGCGGCGCGCGAGCGGCGCTGTTATGGGCGGGCCGCAACCAGTTCACGGAGTTTCCCATGGCCGCCAGCGCCAGCTTCATCCGCCTCAACCGCGCCGATCTTACCGATCTCGTTACCGCCGCACAGGATGACGACCCGCGCGCCTTGGCTAATTTTCTGGCCGAGACCGGCACCTCGGTGGCCGAGTATGACGGCGATGGCGAGATCTTCTCCGTGCTGCTGCCGGTCCTGTCGGACGATTACGATATCGACCTGGAAACCAGCGAGAACGCGACCCTGGCGGATATCGCCGAAGCAACCGACGCGCTGGTCTTCATCCTCACCCAGGATGACAAAGAGCGTTATCTCGATCAGCTCGCCCCGGAGGAGTTCGACGCCGAGGAGCTGGCCGAGCTGTACGAGGACTTCACCGAGGAAGAGGCCGACGGCGCGGGCGAGGCGATGCTGGCGGCCATCGGCGCGCTGCACCAGGCGCTCGGCGAGACCGACGCCGAGCACGTCATCGTGGTGACGGCCGGCTAAGAGACTGTTTGCAAAGCCTACTCTGGCGGCCGTCCAGGGGCGACTCGCCAGAGCGACTTTTCAAACAGCCTCTAATTACACGTTCGGCACCGACGAGCCGGGGGCTGGCGGCGTGAAGGGCGGCGCCACCACCGGCTCCGGTGCGTTGGGCTCGCTGGCGTTGAGCGCAATGCCCGCCCCCAGCGATTTCGCCATCTCGGTGGGCACCAGAATGGTCACGCCGCGATCCTTGTTCATGTCGTAGATCAGCCCCATCTGGCGGATCTGCAACGCCACCGGATTGTTGGCGTAGATATGAGAGGCGTCGGCGATCTGCTGGGCGATCGCGACCTCGGCGCTGGCCAGGGTCACGCGCGCCTCTTTCTCCTTCTCGGCCTGGGCGTTGCGGCTCATCGCGTCGTTCAGCTCGGGCGGGATCTTCACGTCGCGGATCTCCACCGCGATATCGCCAATGCCCCAGCCATCGGTCTTGCGGGCGATCAGCGCTTGCAGCTTCTCGTCCACCGTCTCGCGGCTGGCCAGCAGCTCCGAGAGCCGGGTGGCGGAGATCACCTCGCGCAGGCTCGTCTGCGCCACCTGGGCGACCATGTTGCGGTAATCCGTAAGCTCGGTGGCGGCGCGTTTCACGTCCGTCACGCGCCAGAACAGGATGGAGTCCATGGTCACGGAAACCGCGTCGGCGGTCAGCGTGTCCTCGGCCGAAATGCGCGTGGATTGGCGGCGGGTGTCCACCACCGTGTAAACATTCTCAAAGGCCGGGATGAGGAAATACAGCCCCGGCCCGCGCACCCCGGCAAAGCGCCCGAGGAACAGCACCACCGCGCGCTCCCACTCGGCGCAGGTACGCAGCGTGATGCCGAGGATGATGCCGAGGGCGATCAACGCGATGCCGATGGCCGTCTGCTCTAGGAAGTAGATGCACGCCGCACCAATGGCGACGAAGAAGACAGCGATCAGCGTGACAGCATTATTGTTCATGCGGGCCTCCTGGCTTTTGCTCCCTACGCTAGCACGCAACGGTTTTGCCTGCGACTCGTTCTCCCTGCTACCGGGTGGGCATGGATACTGACGTGCTGATGACATTCGTGGCGGCTGTTCTGGCCCTGGCGGCGGCGATTCTGGCGGGGCTGGCCTGGCAGGCGGCGCGCAACGCCCCACAGCGCCTGGGGCTGGCGCTGGACAGGGTGCTGGCCAATGAGCGCGCCGAGGCCGAAACCACCCGCGCGCATCTGCTGGCGGCGGAAGGGCGGCTGAACACCACGATCCAGACCGGCACCACCGAGGCGCTCTCCCGCGCCTTCAGCCAGATTTCCGCCGCCACCCAGAACGTGGCCGCCACCGTGGACAGCCTGCGCCGCCAAGCCGCCGAGGACGCGCAGAAAACCGCGCTGGCGCTGGAGACGCGCCTGACCGCCATCCAGGCCAGCATGGCCGAGGCGCAGAACAACAACGCCACGCAGATGCGCGCCACCACCGAAACCATGATCGCCACGCTGGACCAGCTCCGCCGGCAGGCCAGCGAGGATTCGCAAAAAGCCACCCAGGCGCTGGAGGCGCGCCTTGTCGCCATCCAGACCGGCATGGCCGAGGCGCAGAACAACAACGCCACGCAGATGCGCACGACCATCGAGACCGTGGCCGCGACGCTGGACGGGTTGCGCCGCCAAGCCGCCGAGGATGCGCAGAAAACCGCGCAGACACTGGAGACGCGCCTGACCGCCATCCAAAGCTCGGTGAACGAGAAGCTGCACGAGGCGGTGGAGCAGCAGATGACCGCCAGCTTCGCCCGCGTGCTGGAGCAATTCGCCCAGGTGCAGCAGGCGATGGGCGAGGTTCAGGCAACGGCGGCGCAGATCGGCGATCTCAAGCGCCTGTTCTCCAACGTGAAGACCCGCGGCGGCTGGGGCGAGGCGCAACTCGGCGCGATGCTGGAGCAGATCCTGCCCCCCGGCGCGTTCGAGCGGAATTTCGCGGTGAAGGACGGGGCACGCGAGCGGGTGGATTTCGCCCTGCGCATGCCGGCGCGGGAAAAACTCTGGCTGCCGATGGACGCCAAATTCCCCACCGAGGATTACGAACGCCTGCTCGCCGCCGCCGACGCCGCCGATAACGAGGCCGAGCGGACCGCCCGCGACGGCTTGGCCGTGCGCGTGCGGCTGGAAGCCAAGAAGATCCGCGAGAAATACATCTCCCCGCCGGAGACGGTGGATTTCGCCGTGCTGTATCTGCCCAGCGACGGGTTGTTCGCCGAGGTGGCGCGCATCCCCGGGCTCATCGACGATGTGCGGGCGAAGGAGAAGGTGATCGTGCTCGGCCCGACGCTGCTGCCCGCCATGCTGCAAACCATCCATCTCGGCCATGTCACGCTGGATTTGGAAAAGCGCGCGGGCGAGATCGGCAAGCTGCTCGGCGCCACGCGCGGCGAGATGGTGAAGATGGACGACGTCCTCGCCAAGCTCGCCGCCAATGCCAGCGCCATGAGCAACAACATCGAGAAGGCCCGCGTGCGCACCCGCGCCGTGAGCCGCGTGCTGCGGACCGTGGAGATGGTGGAAAGCTCCACCGCCCAGGCGCTGCTCGGGCTGGAAGCCGAGGAGGAATGAACCCGCGCCGCCGCGCTCTGCTCGCCTTGCCCGTGCTGGCCCTTGCCGGGTGCCATCACGATCTGTCCCCGCAGGATGTGAGCGTGCGCGGCCTGATCCCGGATCTCGCCTTCACCATGACCGCCGCCGCCACCGGCCAGACCGTGACGGCGGCGGATCTGCGCGGCTACGTCACGCTGCTTTATTTCGGCTACACCCATTGCCCGGATGTCTGCCCGGCGACGCTGTATAACCTCCAGCGCATCCAGGCCCGCATGGGGGCGGCGGCTTCCAAGGTGCGCGTGCTGTTCGTTACCGTGGACCCGGACCGCGATACCCCCGCTTTGCTGGCGCAATACGCGGCGTTGTTCGGCACGAATGTCACCGGGTTGCGCGGCACGCCGGATGCGCTCTACGCCCTGGCGCGGCGCTACCGCGTGGTGTTCTCGGTGAGCAAGGAGCCCAGCTACACCGTCACCCATTCGGCGGCGGTGTATGTGTTCAACGCAAGGGGACAGGCGGAATTCATCATCGCCGGGCTGGACACGCCCCGGCCCGACCTCGATGGCATCGCCCGCGATCTGCGCGATGTGGCCTCTGAATAGTTACTGAGAGGCCAGCCCCATCAAGGCCTGACGGTTATAGGGGATTTCGATCCCTTCCTCGGCGAAGCGCTTGACCACCCGCGCGCAGAACTCCCGCCGCACGCCCCAATGCTGGCCGGGGCCGGTGCGAATCTGCCCGGTAATGACCAACCCGAGCTGACCGAATTCATCCAGCCCGAAGATCTGCAAATCGTCGCGGATCATCTCGCCCCATTTCTTGTCCTCGCGCATGGTCGCGGCAACCTTGCGCAGCACGCCAAAGACGCGCTCCACATCCTCGCGATAGCCGACCGTGATGGAAATCTGCGCGTAGCTGAAATCACGCGTCATGTTGGTGACCGTGCCGACCGAGGAAAACGGAATGATGTTCACCGAGCCATCCGACCCGCGCAGGCGGATGGTGCGGATGGAGAGCCGCTCCACCGTGCCGCTCAGTCCGCCCAGGGAGACGTAATCGCCCACCTGCATCGCGTCCTCCAGCAGCAGGAACAGCCCGGTGATGACATCCTGCACCAGCTTCTGGCTACCAAAACCCACCGCGATGCCCGCAACGCCCGAAACCGCGAGCAGCCCGGTGGCGTTCACGCCGATCTCGGCCAGGCAGGCGAAGAAGGTGACCAGCAGGATGACCGTGCCGATGGTGGCGCGCAGCAGCGGCGCAAGGGTACGCAGGCGCGAGGCTTGGCGGGTGCGGCCGCCATCGGTCAGGCTCTCGACCCGCTGGTGCAGCAGAAAATTCGCCCCCTCCCACAGCACCAGCGCCACGGTGATGGTGACAACGATGGAGATCAGCGCGCCGAGCAGGCCGCGGCTCAAGGGGTCGGTCAGCAGGGCGTTGAAGACATTCATCCCCCAGCCCTGCAGGATGAGCAGCAACACCAGCGCGCCGATGACGATACGCACAAACACGCGGATAAGCGGGTTATAGGCGCGGGCGCGGGCCGCCAGCAGCGGGTGGCGCGGCTTGGCGGCGGAAGGGGCGGGGAAGGCGCGTTCGAGCAGCGCGTTGCTGCCCACCCAGGCCAGCATGCCCAGCCAAACGGCGGCCACCAGCACCAACACCACGCGCAGCAGCATGATGAAGGCGTTCGGCACCCCGGCCGCCAGCGCCACCCATAGCGCCATCACGTAAAACAGCGCGAGGTAAGGCCATGTTCCGGCCATGCGCCGTCGCAATTGGGCGCGCATGCCTTCGGCCTCGGGCGGGCCGGAGATCCAGCGCCCCACCAGCGCCCGGCTCTGCCAGATGCTCACGGCAAGCTCGACATGCACCGCCAGGGCGACGAGCCGGCCCAGCACGTCGGCGCCGTCCTGCGGCAGGCCGAGGACTTCGGCCGTGGCGATCAGGCTGAACCCGATAAACCCGGTGGCCAGCAGCACGAAAACGCGGTGCATGATGGCCTGGGCGCGCAGGCTGGGCATGGCGATGAGCCGAAGCTGGGGGGCGGCGGGGGCGATGAGCAGGCGCACGGTCTCCTGCGCCAGCCGGCAGGCCAGATAAGCATTGCCGATGCCGGTAATGGCCAGATGCGCCGGGCGCCCCTTCAGCAGGCCGTAGGAGATGAGTAATTGCAGCCCCACGGCAAAGCCGATGAGCGGCAGCAGCCCCAGCACGAAGCGCAGCAGCGCGAACGCCAGCCGCCGCGACCAGGCCAGCACCGAAACACTGCGGTCAATACGTTTCTCCTGCTCCCCGGCCTCGGCATCGGCCAGGCCCTGCTCGTCCTGGTCTGGCAGAAACTCCGCCGTGCGGGGTTGGGCGTAGCGCAGGCAAAGCGCCACGGGGCGGCGCAGGGTAAAGCGGATCGCGGCCTCCAGCAGCAAGGCCGGCAGCAGCGCGAAGAGCAGGCCAAGGCCGATGGCCCCGGCATCGGCCAGGCGCTGCGGCGAGGCGGGCAGCCCCTCCAGCCAGAGCAGCACCGGGGCAAGGCGGGTGGAGCGGTGCAGCGCCCCGGCGACGTCCGCGAAAGTCTGCCGGGCCTCACCGCCAACCGCGCTGGCGATGGAAAAGCCCAGACTATCGGTGCCGAAGGGCGTGGCGCCCGTGTTATCCTCCTGCGCGTCGGGCACGGCATTGGCGAGCGCCGCGAGCGGCGAGCCGGGGATGATGGTGGTGCTGGCCTTGGCCGGGGCCTCGCTGGTGGAAGCCGCCTGCGCCAGGGCGCCGTGGCAGAGGGTAAGCAGCAGAACGAGGACTGAGGCGAAGCGCATGGCCGGAACTGAGGTGGGATTGGCCGGGAAGTCAACCGCCATGCTGGGCAACGGCCCCGATGCGGCCTATATATTTAGTAACATGAAAACGCTTCTCCTGGCCCTGCTGGGGCTGGACATGCTGGCCGTCCTCGCCGTGATGCTGGCCGGGGCGCTGGGCATGGCCAACCCGGACCGAGACCCACGCCGCTCCAACCGGCTAATGCGCTTGCGCGTGATTTTGCAGGGCGTCGCGGTGGCCCTGGTGCTGGCGCTGCTGCTCGCCGGATAACCCTATGACGCCGGATCTGTTCGGCGAGGCCGCGCCGCCGGGGCTGCATTATCTGCCCGGCTTCGCCCTGGCCGATGAGGCGGCGCTGATCGCCGCCGCGCGGGCGGTGGCGGAACAGGCGCCCTTCCGGGTGATGTCCACGCCGGGCGGGCGGAAGATGTCCGTTGCCATGACGAATTGCGGCGCGGCGGGCTGGGTGAGCGATGCGCGGGGCTACCGCTACGCACAGCGCGACCCGCTGACCGGCCTGCCCTGGCCCGCCATGCCGCCGCTCTTTCTGGCCCTGGCGCAAAGGGCGGCGGGCATGGCGGGGTTCGGCGGCTTTGTCCCCGATGCCTGCCTGATCAACCGCTATGAGCCCGGCGCGAAAATGGCGCCGCACCAGGACAAGGACGAGGCGGATTTCACCGCGCCCATCGTCTCCGTCTCGCTCGGCCTGCCGGCGGTATTCCTGTGGGGCGGGGCGCGGCGTGCGGACAAGCCCGCCAAGCTGCCCCTGCTGAGCGGCGATGTGGTGGTCTGGGGCGGAGAAACGCGGCTGCACTTCCACGGCATCGCGCCGCTGCGCCCGGGCAGCCATCCGCTGCTCGGCGCGGCGCGGGTGAACCTCACCTTCCGCCGCGCCTTCAGCGCATAAAAAAATCCGGGGCCTCGCGGCCCCGGATCGATAAGCCTGTTATGGCCTCGGCTTATTCTTCGGCCAGAATATCGGACACCCGCTTGCCGTAGCCAGACGGGCGGAAGAACAGGATGCCGATGACCAGCCCGCCAATGCCCACGACCTTGACCGTGAGGTTGAAGGTGGTCAGCGCATAGAGCCCCAGCCCGAACAGAGCGAAGGCGCTGGCCGCCGGGAACAGCACGTAATGCACGAAATCCCACAGCGAGGTCTTGAGGCTGTCCTTGTACACCCAGGCGCAGACCAGCCCGGCGAGGCCGTAATAATAGCAGACCTGCACGGCGATGGCGCTGACCGAGTCCGCCAGAATGGTGGAGACGGAGGACTGGAAGCTGGAGATGAAGATCACCACCAGGCCGACGGCCAGCAGCAGGTACATGGTGCGCACCGGGGTGATGGTCTTCTCATGCACCTGGCCGAAATAGGGCGGCAGGGCATGGTCGCGGCCCATGGCGAACAGGGTGCGCGAGAATTGCAGCATGGTGGTTTCCAGCGTCGCCACCGAGGACAGGATCAGCACCAGCGAGGCCGCGTAACCGCCGGTCTTGCCCAGGCCCGATTCCACGGCGACGTGGTAGATCAGGTTGTCGGAGAAGCCCGACGCATCCTGGAGCGTGAAGATCAGCAGCGCCGCCACGGTGAAGGCGACAAACGAGGCGATGGTGGCGAAGATGGAGAGGAACCCGCCCTGCCCGGCCGCGTTCTTCTCCTGGCCCCTGGTCTCCTCGGCGAGGTTGGCGGTCACGTCCCAGCCCCAGTACAGAAACACCGTGGCCAGCGCCGCCGGGGCGAAGCTGCCGGCGGGGTAGTTGAAGCCGAACCAGGACCAGGAGAACGGGTTCACCACGTGCCCGGCCGAATGCACAAAGGCGGCGATGGAGATGACGAACAGGATGCCAAGCTCGATGGTGCTCATCACCATCTGAATCTTGCTGGTCAGCTCGATGCCGGTGATCAGCACCACGCCGATGATGATGAACCACACCGCGCCGATGCCGGTGGTGAGCCACACATTGCTGGCGAGGCTGGGGTCGAACAGGTCGATGGTGGCGGTGCCGAGCGGCACGGAGCCGGTGACCATGAACACCATGGCGGCAACCAGCAGCGCCCAGCCGGAGAAATAGCCCAGGAACCCGCCGAACACGGATTTGGTCCATTCATAGGCCGCGCCCGCATTGGCCATCTTGGCCGAGAGCCCCTTATACGCCACGGCCACGCCGAGCATCGGCACGGCGAAGATCAGCAGCGCGTTGGGAGCCACCATGCCCGCCGTGCTCAGCAGCCCGGCAATGGCCACCGCGATCGAGAATCCAGGCGCGGACCCGGCCACGCCCATGATGATCGATTCAAAAAACGATAGAGAATTAGCTTTGAGTTGATTACTCATCCCGTCCCCCTGCTTGCTTAGATATTGCTCTTTGGTTGCTGCTGGGTGATGCAATGGATATTGCCGCCCCCCAGCAGAATTTCGCGCGCCGGAACCATGACGATCTCCCGCTCCGGGAAGACCCGGGCCAGAATTTCACGCGCCGGCGCGTCTGTTTCCACACCAAAACTTGGCGCGATGATCGCGCCGTTGGCGATGTAGAAATTCACGTAAGAGGCCGCCATGCGCTCGCCCTCGCGGCGGTTCATGCCGCTGGCCGTGGCGTCGACGCCCTCGGCCTCCTCCTTGGTAAAAAACATCGGCGTGGGCATGGGTATCCGCTCCACGGTGAGTTGCCGCCCTTGCGCGTCGTGCGCGGCGAGCAGCCTTGCCTCGGCATCACGGCTCACCGCGTAATGCGGGTCGGCCGGATCATCGCACCAGGTGAGCAGCACCACGCCGGGGCGGATGAAGCAGGCGAGATTATCGACATGCCCGTCCGTCTCGTCATGCGGCACGCCCTCGCGCAGCCAGATGACCTGCTTCGCGCCGAGATACTCCTTCAGCATCCGCTCCATGTCCTGGCGGGTGATGGCCTCGTTGCGGTTCTCGTTGAGCACGCATTGCTCGACGACCAGCACCGTGCCCTCGCCATCCACATGGATCGCCCCGCCCTCGATGACGAAAGGGGCGCGGAAACGCGCGGCGCGCTCCAGCCCGAGGATCTTGCCCGCCACCTGATCGTCGAGATCCCAGGGGAAGTACAAACCACCCTTGAGCCCACCCCAGGCGTTGAAGGGCCAGTCCACCCCCGCGACCTCGCCGCCCGGCCCGAGCAGAAAGCTCGGCCCGACATCGCGGCACCAGGAATCGTTGGTGCTGACCTCCACCACCCGCACACCCTCGGGCAGCATGGCCCGGGCATTCTCGTATTGCCGGGCGCTGACCAGCATGGTCACCGGCTCGAACCGCGAAATCGCCGTGGCGACCTCGGTAAAGGCGCGCTGGGCGGGTTTGCCCCCCAGCCGCCAGTTATCCGGCCGCTCGGGCCAGATCATCCAGCACCCCGCATGGGGCGCCCACTCCGCCGGCATGGCAAAGCCAGCGGCGAGCGGCGTCGTCATGGCTGCACCGCCTTGTGGCGGGTTTCGCCATCCAGCGTCAGCAGCGGGGTGTAAAGCTCGGGCCGGCGGTCGCGGAACACGCCCCAGGAACGGCGCTGCTGCGCGATGGCGGCAAGGTCGAACGTGGCGGTGAGCACGGTTTCATCCGTGCGGTTGGCTTCCGCGATCTTCTCGCCGGTCGGCCCGGCGATGAAGGAGGAGCCGTAGAAGGTGATCTCCGTCCCCTTGCGCCCCGGCTCGGCGCCGGTGCGGTTGGAGGCGATGACCGGGGTGAGGTTCGCCCCCGCATGGCCCTGCATCACGCGCTGCCAATGGCCGGAGGAATCCAGCGTCTTGTCCTGCGGCTCGGAGCCGATGGCGGTGGGGTAGAACAGCAGCTCCGCGCCCATCAGCGCCATGGCGCGGGCGCATTCGGGGAACCACTGGTCCCAGCAGATGCCCACGCCGATCTTCGCGTACTTGGTCTGCCAGACCTTGAAGCCGGTATCCCCGGGCGAGAAGTAGAATTTCTCCGAATAGCCCGGGCCATCGGGGATGTGGGACTTGCGGTAATGCCCCAGCACCTCGCCCCCGGCATCCACGATCACCACGGTGTTGAACAGGCTCTGCCCGGCGCGCTCATATACCGAGACGGGCAGCACCACATCCAACTCCCGCGCCAACTCGGCAAAGCGTTGGACGGCGGGGTTTTCCGCCAGCGGCGTGGCGAGGTCCAGGAACTCGTAAAGCTGGTCCTGGCAGAAATAGGGGGTTTCGAACAATTCCTGGATCAGGATGATCTGCGCGCCCTTGCCGGCGGCCTCGCGGATCAGCTTTTCCGCCCGCGCGATGTTCTCATGCGCGGACGGGGTGCAGGCCATCTGTGTGGCCGCGACGGTAACCTGGCTCATGCGTTCTTCAGATAGGCGTCGTATTCGACGTCCGAAATACGCTTGCGCATCTCGCTGATCTCCTGGCGTTTGCAGGCGGTGAACAGGCGCTGGAAGTCCGCCCCGAAGATATCGGCAATGGCCGCGGAGTTGGAGAACCGCTCCACCGCGCCGGACCACGCGATGGGCAGCGGCGGCGCATGCGGGCTGCGCGTGGTGCCGACGCTCTCCGGTCCGGGATCGGCCTTGGTCTCCAGCCCCAGCAGGGCCGAGCCGAGCAGCGAGGCGAAAGCGAGATACGGGTTGCAATCCGCCCCCGCCACGCGATGCTCGACGCGCGAGGCGGCCGGGTCCGAGGTGATGACGCGCACGGCGGCCATGCGGTTGTCGTGGCCCCAGTCGCCATAGGTGGGCGCGTGCACGCCAGGGGCGAAGCGCCGGTAGGAGTTGGCGTGCGGGGCGAGCGTCAGCATCGTATCCGGCATCGTGTTAATGATGCCGCCGACAGCGTGGTACAGCCGGTCCGTGCCGCGCTCCGGCGTGGACTGGAAGATGTTCTTGCCAGCCGTGTCCAGCACCGACATGTGCACATGCATGCCCGAACCCGCGCAATGGCCGTAGGGCTTGGCCATGAAGGTGGCGGTGAGACCGTGCTTGCGCGCGATCTCCTTGATGCTGCGCTTAAACATGGTGGCATTATCCGCCACGCGCAGGGCGTCGGTGTTATACTTCAGCGTCACCTCGAACTGGCCGGGGCCGTTCTCGGAAATCAGCGTCTCGATCTCGATGCCCTGGATGCGGGCGGTCGCCATCATCTCGCGCAGGATCGGCTCGTATTCGCGAATCTCGCTGAGGCCCACGGCATCCACCTGCCAACCGCGCCAGCCGGATTCATCGGCCCCGCGCGGGGCGATCTTCAGGCCGCCATGATGACCTGAATTATCGACGAGGTAGAACTCCAGCTCCACGCCCAACGCCGGGGTGAGGCCCGCCGCCTTGTAGCGGTCCAGCACACGCGAGAGCACGCCGCGCGGGTCGAGGTAGAAATAGCTGCCATCGGCCTCGCGCATCGTCAGCAGCGCCTGGGCGGTGTTGCCCTCGGCCCAGGGCATGCGGGTGATGGTGTGCGGCACGGCGGTGCAAAGCCCATCCGGGTCGCCCGTATCCTGGGCGATGCCGTCCTCCATCACGTCATTGCCCCAGATGTCCAGCAGGAACACCGAGCGGGGAATGGCCAGGCCCGGCCCGAACAGCGACTTGGACTTGCCCGGCTGGAGCCACTTGCCGCGCAACACGCCGTTCACGTCCACAACAAACGCCTCGACGAAATCGCTCTGGGCCATCAACGCGGCCTTCGCCGCGTTGTCGGTATCGATAACCGCGTTCAAGATGCAACCTCCGACTTCACGATCTCATAGGTCTGGTCGATAGACTTCTTCGCCAGGGCGACCATGGTGTCGATCTCGCTTTCGGTGATGGTGAGCGGCGGCGCGAACACCATGGTGTCGCCCACGGCGCGCATGATCAGCCCGCTCTCAATAAACAGATCACGGCAGATGGTGCCCGTGCGGCCCTTCTTGGCGAAGCCCTTGCGGGTGCGCTTATCCGCGGTCAGCTCGATCGCGCCGATCAGCCCCACGCCGCGGATTTCGCCCACCAGCGGGGAGTCGCCCACCGCCTCGGCCAGCTTGGCGCGCAGGATATGGCCCTTGGCCTCGGCCGCGGCGACCAGCCCCTCGTTCTCGATGAGTTCGATATTCTTCAGCGCCACAGCGCAGGAAACCGGATGACCGGAATAGGTGAAGCCGTGATAATATTCACCGGCGTCGTTGATCATCACCTCGGCCACGCGGTCATGCAGCATCACGGCGGAAAGCGGCACATAGCCGGAGGTGATGCCCTTGGCCATCGTCATCATGTCCGGCTTGATGCCGAAGTAATCGGAACCGAACATCTTGCCGGTGCGGCCGAAACCGCAGATCACCTCGTCCGCGATCAGCAGGATGTCGTTTTCCTTGCAGATGCGGTTGATCTCGGGCCAGTAGGTCTCGGGCGGAATGAGCACGCCGCCAGCGCCCTGGATCGGCTCACCAATAAAGGCGGCGACATTCTCGGCGCCCAGTTCGTGGATCTTCTTCTCCACCTCGCGCGCGGCGTAGATGCCGAATTCCTCCGGGCTCATCTGCCCGCCCTTGCCATACCAATAGGGCGGCAGAACATGCACGAAGTTCGGCATGTCGCCGGCTTGGCGGTGCATGTCCGCCATACCGCCGGCGGACGCGCCAAGCGTGGTGGAGCCGTGATAACCATATTCACGGCCGATGACGATCTTCTTGTTCGGCTGGCCCTTGGTCTGCCAGTACACGCGGGCGGTGCGCAGCGCGCTGTCCACGGCCTCGGAGCCCGAACAGGCGAAGAAGGCGTGGTTCAGCCCTTCCGGCGTGATCTGCGCGAGGCGCTGGGCCAGGCGCACGGCGGGCTCGGTCGTGGTTTTGAAGAAGGTGTTGTAGTACGGCAGCTTGGTCATCTGCGCGGTGGCGGCCTCGACCAGCTCCTTGCGGCCATAACCGGCGGCAACGCACCAGAGACCGGCCATGCCGTCCAGGATCTTGTTGCCCTTGTCGTCGTACAGAAACACGCCTTCGGCCGAGGTAATCACCTTCACGCCACGGGCATGCAGATCCTTATGGTCGGTGAACGGGTGGAAATGATGCGCAGCATCGAGAGCCTGCAGCGTTGCAGCGGCGTTGATATCGTCCAACATTTTTATATGTATCCCCAAAAATTTAATCTGAATCGCGCGCGCCAGGGCACCGCAGTGCTGCGGCGCACAAAACACAAGCACAAATATTCAGTCGCGGGGGGGGCTGAAACCGATGCGTGCGCAGAGAAGCAGCATCTCTGCCTTACGCTTGGGCTCGGGAAGTGCGGCTGCAAAAACCATGCGCAAAGCTTGGCATGGCCGCAAAAGCGTTTCAAGAATTTTTTATTAAGGGCAATTTTTTGGTTGCCGGGGGGGATCCCCCGGCAACCCGCGGCACAACCGGCCTAGAACACAAACCAGATGCCGGTGAAGAACACGTTATTATCCCCGGCATTGCGGCCATTGCCGTCGTAATTATGGGCGAGGCCGTTAAACTGGGTATAGGTCGTGTACTCGGCGAAGAATTTGGCATTGGCCCAGGGGAAGAACTTCGGCCCACCCCGGTTGAACGGATAATAATCCAGCTCGGTCGTGAAGCTATCGGTATTGGGCTTGCCGTTGGCGTTGCTGGAGGACGTGTTGTAGAGCCCGGTATCGCCGCTGCCGGTAATGCTGTTGAAGGATTCCGTGATCCCGAACATCTGCCGCCAGAGATAGGAGGCCGTGATCGCCTCGACATTCAGCGCGTCGTTCAGGTTTGCGGTATCGCCCTGCCGGTAGCTTGCTCCCCAATGCTGGTACTCGTGGAACCAGGAGGCCTGGACCGAGAAGGACTGATTCGCCTCGATATGCTGGAACTGGAGGTCGAGGCCGACATCGGTCAGATTGTCGGTCGGGCCGTGCTTCAGCCCGGATGGGTACGGATGGTCTGTCAGGCCGGAGGCACCGACCTCAATGGAGTTCTCGCCCATGCTGTGCTGGTAAGCCACGCGCCAATACGGCGTGACCCCGGCAATGCCGTTGGACGGCCCCGCCCCAAGCGCGAAAGCCGTATGGTCGGGCAGAGATTTATACAAATCCACCTCGCCATAGAGCATGTCCTCCGGCGTGATGTTGATGGCTGAATACCCGCCAAAACCCGCCACGGTCTGCGCCAAATTATTGATTTGCAGGCTGGCGGTCGGCCCCATACCCAGGCTGTCCGAAATGAACGGATAACCCCAGGCAGGCAGCGTGTTCCACAAATCCGTCATCGTGGGGTTGTTGTTGAAGGTGACGCCATAGACCACCGGCATACCGAACAGATTCAGCCCCCGGGCGAGGCGGATGTCTGTATTGTCCCAGGTGAACTGATGGGAGATACCATCGAACGTGCCTTGCACGAAGGCGCCGAGACCAAGCTGCTTGTCCAGCACGCCGCCGTAGAACAGACTGGTCTGCTGGATCGACCACGCATTGTTGCTCGGATAATCCGGGGACAAACCACCGGCCACCTTGTTGTTCAGGTGGGTGTAGCCGCCTTCCACCATCGCCGAGAAATTTTTGGCGTCGGGGAAGTCCTGGTTACCCAGCACATAGGCTTTCATCTTGAAGAGGCGGCCAAACGGCGTGAGCTGCGGAAAGCCGATATGACAGGCGGCGCAAGGCAGGCCCGTTTGCGCCGCGAAGGAAGGAATCGCCTCGGCCGGGCGGGACGCCGCCAGCAGCGCGGCTGAAGCGGCAACGCCGCCAACCATAACTTGTACAATACGCTTAACCATTCGAATCTCCCAGATCGTCTTCTCGCAATAACCAGATCATCTTCTCGCAATAAACTGTAACAAGAAAAACCGCCGCCAAACGTTGATCTTGCTCAATTTTTACATGTCTATTGCGTGAAATTGCGGGCTTGGGCAGTTAGTCAGCCATGTCCGACCTCGATGAATTGCTGAACGCAAGGGGGCAGAGCGCCAATTTCGGCGCCTATGTCACCGCCGCCTGTTTCGACCCCGCCACCGGCCAGCCCGCCTTCGCGCTGGGGGACGGCACTTTGCGCCTGGGCGCAGAGGGCGAATTTTCCACTGTGAACGCGCATCAGGGGGCGGTGCTGAGCTTGTGCGCACACCCGCTGGGCGGGTTCCTCTCGGGCGGGGATGACGGGCAGTTAGTCCGCACCCAAGCCGGGGAAGCCGCGCAGGTGCGGAAATTCGGCTCCAAATGGGTCGAGCATGTCGCGGCGTTCGCGGGCAAGACGCCTTATATCGCCGCCGCCGTGGGCAAGACCGTGCATCTGCTGAACGGTGCGGGCGAGGCGCTGCGCGAACTCCCCCACCCCTCCACCGTCACCGGCATCGCGTTCGACACCAAGGGCAAGCGCCTCGCCGCCTCGCATTACAATGGCGCGTCGCTATGGTTCACCGCCTCGGCCTCCGCGCCCAAGGTGCTGGAATGGAAGGGCAGCCACACCGGCGTGGTGCTGCACCCGAATGGCGAGGCGCTGGTGACCTCGATGCAGGAAAACGCCCTGCATGGCTGGACCTTGCCCGAGGGCAAGCACATGCGCATGTCCGGCTACCCGGCCAAGCCGGAATCCATCGGCTTCACCAAATCCGGCCGCTGGCTGGCCACGGCGGGGGCGGAGAGCGTGGTGCTGTGGCCGTTCTTCGGCGGCGGGCCGATGGGCAAAGCCCCCAAGGAGCTTGGCATGGGCGACGGCATCGTGAAGCGCGTGGCCTGCCACCCTGAACACGAGGTGGTGGCCGCCGGGTTCGATACCGGCATGGTGCTGCTGATCGACATCAACCGTGAGACGGTGCTGCCCGTCTGCGGGCCAGATCGCGGCCCGGTCTCGGCCCTGGCGTGGAACGCCACGGGGTCGCATCTGGCCATCGGCACGGAAACCGGCTTCGCCGCGTTGATAAACTTCGCTTAAAAGGCGGGGTCTTCGTGGGGGCTTTTTGTAAAAAGCCCCCACATTCTCAAAAACGTTTTAAACTTTACCCGGCGCGGTTGCTAACCAGTTCCGTCACCACGCCCGGGTCGGCCAGGGTCGAGGTGTCGCCCAGGCTGTCCGTCTCGTTGGCGGCGATCTTGCGCAGGATGCGGCGCATGATCTTGCCCGAGCGGGTCTTGGGCAGGCCCGGCGCCCACTGGATCACATCCGGCGCCGCGATCGGCCCGATCTCCTTGCGCACCCAGGCGATCAGTTCCTTACGCAGCGCCTCGGTCGGCTCCACATCCGCCACCAGCGTCACATAGGCGTAAATGCCCTGGCCCTTGATGTCGTGCGGGAAGCCCACCACGGCGGCCTCGGCCACGGCCTCATGCGCCACCAGCGCGGACTCGACCTCCGCCGTGCCCATGCGATGGCCGGAGACGTTGATCACATCGTCCACGCGGCCGGTGATCCAGTAATAGCCATCGGCATCGCGGCGCGCGCCATCGCCCGTGAAGTACAGCCCCTTGAAGGTGGAGAAGTACGTCTGCACGAAACGGGGATGGTCGCCATACACGGTGCGCATCTGGCCGGGCCAGCTATCGGCGATGCAGAGATTGCCCTCCGTCTCGCCATTCAGCTCCTTGCCCTCACCATCCACCAGCACCGGGCGCACGCCGGGCAGCGGCAGCGTGGCCGAGCCGGGCTTGAGCGCCGTGGCGCCGGGCAACGGGGAGATGAGGATGCCGCCGGTTTCCGTCTGCCACCACGTATCCACGATCGGGCAGCGATGCTCGCCGACCACGCGGTCATACCAGTGCCAGGCCTCGGGGTTGATCGGCTCGCCCACCGAACCCAGAATACGCAGGGATTTGCGAGAGGTCTTCTTCACCGGCTCCTCGCCGTCGCGCATCAAAGAGCGGATAGCCGTGGGGGCGGTGTAGAAGATGTTGACCTTGTGCTTGTCCACCACTTCCCAGAAGCGCGAGGTGGTGGGGTAGTTCGGCACGCCCTCGAACATCAGCGTCGTCGCGCCGTTGGCCAGCGGGCCGTACACAATATAGGTGTGGCCGGTCACCCACCCCACATCAGCGGTGCACCAGTAAATCTCGCCGGGGTGGTAGTCGAACACATATTGATGCGTGAAGCTCGCCCACACCATGTAGCCGCCGGTGGTGTGCAGCACGCCCTTCGGCTTGCCGGTGGAGCCGGAGGTATAAAGAATGAACAGCGGATCCTCGGCGTTCATCTCCACCGGGGTGTGCTTGGGCGAGGCCGCTTCCGTCACCACGTGGTACCACACGTCGCGCCCGTGCTGCATGTCCACCTTGCCGCCGGTGAGTTGGGCGACGATCACGGTCTTCACGCTCGGGCAGGTTTTCAGCGCCTCGTCGGCATTGGCTTTCAGCGCCACCTTGCGCCCGCCGCGGCGGCCTTCATCGGCGGTGATCAGCGCGACGGAGTTGCAGTCCTGAATACGGTTGGCGAGGCTGTCCGGCGAGAAGCCGCCGAACACCACGGAGTGAACGGCCCCGATGCGCGCGCAGGCGAGCAGCGCCACGGCGGCCTCCACCACCATCGGCAGGTAAACGGTAACGACATCGCCCTTCTTCACACCCTGGGCGGTAAGCGCATTGGCCAGGCGGCAGACCTTCTCGTGCAGTTCACGATAGGTCACCTTGGTGGACATCTCCGGGTCGTCGCCCTCCCAGATGATCGCCACCTGATCGCCGCGCTCGGCCAGATGCCGGTCCAGGCAGTTGGCGCTCGCGTTCAGCGTGCCGTCCTCGAACCATTTGATCGAGACATCGCCATGAAAGGAGGTGTTCTTGATCTTGGTGGGGAACTTGATCCAGTCGATGCGCTTGGCTTCCTGGGCCCAGAACGCCTCCGGCTCGGCCACCGCCTGCGCCGCCATCAGGCTGTATTTCTCGGGGGAGATGAGCGCATGAGCGGCGATTTCCGCCTTGATGGGCACGATATCGGCGTCGGACATTTTTACCTCCGTTATGGTTCTTAGCTGTATTTGAGTATGTCAAATCTTCTGCGAAACCAAAAGAGTGGTTTAATCTGAAACAATCATGTTCCATTTAAAAACGCCCAAATTTGTTGCGCTTATGTGAACACCCTTTCCGCACCGCAGCAAAACCCGGCCGTAAGACGAACAAATCGTTGACAGTGCCTCATCTTTCTGTGCCAATTTTAAGCTGCAATCGACTGCGGCTTGACTTGAATACGCGCTCCCGGTGACCGGACGCAGGCAAGACGGGCACAACCCGGTTGTCCTCCTGGCTGGCACGCCCGGAGGCAATTTTTATGAGGAGCGACGAGGACGTAATGGCTACCGGTACCGTCAAGTGGTTCAACACCACCAAAGGCTTTGGCTTCATCGTGCCGCAGGATGGCGGCAAGGATGTTTTCGTGCATATCACCGCAGTGCAGGCGGCTGGCCTGCGCGGGCTGAACGAGGGGCAGAAGATCTCCTACGAAATCGCCATGGAGCGGGGCAAGGCAGCCGCCATCAACCTCAAGGCGGTCTAACGGACCGGCAAAATCAGCAAAAACACGGCAACGGGGCAGGCTTTGCCCCGTTGTTTTCGTTTGCCTTCGCATCGCTTCCCCGCTAGCCTTACCATTACGTCCGGTAACTGCATCATAACCACGGGCGCACGGGGGCTGCGCTGGTCTTTGAACCGGCTTACCCCGGCATAAAAAGACGAGGAAACGAATGACGGATTTCAGCGCGCAGTATATGGCGCTCAGCTTCACGCCCACGGCCGCGGGCGACATGCTGGACGCCGCAGTGCAGCAATTCAGCCAGAAATACGCAATCGATTTTCTGGGCCGGCGCTATAAATACGCCGAGATCGGCGCGCTTGCCAATCGCGCCGCCGCGGGCTTGCAGAAACTGGGCGTGACCAAGGGCGTGAAGGTGGGGCTCTGCCTGCCCAACACGCCTTATTCCATCATCATGTATTACGCCGTGCTCAAGGCCGGCGGCACGGTGGTGAATTTCAATCCGCTCTACACCGCGCACGAAATGGAAACGATGGTGCACGATTGCGGAGTGGACATCATGGTCTCGCTCGATGTGCCGCCAATCCACGAGAAGATCAGCCAACTCGTCTCTAAGGGGCTGGTCAGGCGCGTGGTCGTCTGCCGCTTGGCCGAGGCGCTGCCTCCACTCAAAGGCTTGGCGCTGCGGCTGTTCCGCCGCAAGGATCTGGCCCAAGTGCCGCCCCATGCGCCCTATGTCGAATTCGCGCAGCTGCTGAAGGGTCCGGCCTGGCCCGGTCCGGTGGTTATCGACCCGGAACACGACATCGCGGTGCTGCAATTCACCGGCGGCACCACCGGCACGCCCAAGGCGGCCATGCTTACGCACGCCAATGTCACCGTAAACGTGCAGCAGGTGGCGGCGGCGATGCCGAAACTTGAATACGGCGCCGAGCGCGTGCTGGGCATGCTGCCGTTCTTCCATGTCTTCGCCATGACGGCGGTGATGAATCTCGGCCTGACCATCGGGGCCGAGTTGCTGCTGCTGCCAAAGCCCGACCCGAAGCAGCTGATGCACACCATCTACACGCGCAAACCCACCATCCTGCCCGGCGTGCCCACGCTCTTCACCGCCATCAGCAACGCCGCCGAAAAGGCCGGGCGCACCGATCTCAGCTTCATCAAATTCTGCGTCTCCGGCGGCGCGCCGCTCTCGGTGGAGGTGATGGAGCGCTTCGAACGGTTTTCCCAGAGCCGCATTCTGGAAGGCTACGGGCTGAGCGAGACATCGCCGGTACTCACCCTCTCGCGCGAGGCGCTGGTGAAGCCTGGCAGCGTCGGCCCGGCTCTGCCCGGCACCATTATGGAAATCCACGATCCGGCCCACCCCGAGACGGTGCTGCCCCAGGGGGCGCGCGGTGAGATCTGCGTGCGCGGGCCGCAGGTCATGCGCGGCTACTACAACAAACCCGAAGAAACCGCCTACGTGTTTACCAACGGCATGCTCCGCACCGGGGATATCGGCTATCTCGATGAGGATGGCTATCTCTTCATCGTGGACCGCATCAAGGACGTGATCCTCTGCGGCGGGTTCAACGTGTATCCGCGCGTCATCGAGGAAGCCGCCTACCAGCACCCGGCGGTGCAGGACGCCATCGCCATCGGCATCCCCGATGCTTATCGCGGCCAGAGCCCCAAGCTTTATGTCGCGCTGCGGCCGGGCATGGAGGCCACGGGGGAGGAGATCCTCGCCTTCCTGCGCGGCCGGCTGAACCCGATCGAGATCCCCAAATCGGTTGAAATCCGCGCCAACCTACCCAAGACCATGGTGGGCAAACTCTCCAAAAAGGAGCTGGTGGCGGAGGAGGCCGCGAAGGCGCGAAACGGCGCGGCTTGATCTCGGTCAATTGGCGGTGCGGGCGGCGGGATTATAGGTTGCGGTTATAAGGGGCGCCTGCCCCCGACGGGAGATAGATCTTGTCCGACACCAGCCACCCTGCCCCTCTGCCACCGGAGCGCCTGCGCCGCACCGCGGATTTCGCCAGCCTCACCTTCCAGTCCACTGCCGAACTGACGCCGTTCGACGGCTTCACCGGCCAGGAGCGCGCCCTGGGGGCGGTGCGGCTGGGAAGCGCCATCGACAAGCCCGGCTATAACCTGTTCGCCATCGGCCAGCCGGGCCTGGCCATGCAGCAGGCGGTGGAGATCATGCTGCGCGAAGCCTCCGCCGCGCGCGAGGCCCCGCCAGACTGGGTGTACGTGAACAACTTCACCGAGCCGCACAAGCCCATGGCGGTCCGCCTGCCCGCCGGGCGCGCGGTGAAATTCAGCACCGCCTTGCGCGAGTTGATCGACGACCTGAAAGCCGCCCTGCCGGCCGCGTTCGAGAGCGAGGAATACCAGAAGCGCCGCGGCGCGCTGGATGAGACATTCCAGAAAAAGCAAGCAGAGGCCTTCAAGGAATTAAACGGAAAGGCGGCGGAGCGCGGGCTGGTGCTGCTGCGCACGCCGCTTGGCTTCGCCTTTGCGCCCGCGAAGAATGGGCAGGTCGTCTCGCCGGATGAATTCCACGGCTGGGATGAAGCCGCGCGGCTGAAGGCGCAAGACTCCATCCACGAGATGGAGAAGGAACTCGAACACATCATGCAGCAGATGCCCGCCTGGGAGAAGGCGCGGCGCGATGAACTCCGCAAACTCAACCGCGACACCGCCAACTTCGCCGTCGGCAGGTTGATCGACGAGACCAAGGCCAAGTTCTCCGACCTGCCGCAGGTGCAGGCGCATTTCGAGGCCGTGCGCCGCGATCTGGTCGAGAATGTCGGCATGTTCGTCGGCAAGAGCGAGGGCGAGGAAGGCCCCGCACCAAGCGCGCCGCCCGGCGGGCCGTTCGACCGTTACGAGGTCAACGTGTTCGTCGCCAACGACCCCGCCAATCGCGGCGTGCCGATCGTGCATGAGCTGCATCCGACACTCGGAAACCTTACAGGGCGCATCGAGTATCTTTCCATGCAGGGCGCGCTGGTCACCAATTTCCGGCTGATCAAGCCCGGCGCGCTGCACCGCGCCAATGGCGGCTACCTGCTGCTGGATGTGCGCGCCTTGCTCACCGAGCCGTTCAGCTGGACGGCGCTGAAACGCGTGCTCAAACGCGGCGAGATCGTCATCGAGGACGCCAGCCATTTCCTCGGCCTTGGCAGCACGGTCACGCTGGAGCCAGACCCGGTGCCGCTCGACCTCAAGATCGTGCTGTTCGGCGAGCGCATCCTCTACTACCTGCTCGCGCAATACGACCCCGAGCTTGGCGAACACTTCAAAATTCTGGCTGATTTCGAGGATGATTTCGAACGCTCCGCCAAAAATGAAGCTTCTTACGCCAAGCTCGTCGCCGCCATGGCGATGCAGGACAAGCTGCGCCCGCTACAGCGCGAGGCCGTGGGGCTGGTGATCGAACAGGCCGCCCGCCTCGCCGACGATTCCGGGAAGCTGACGCTGGTGACAGACCAGATCCGCAACCTGATCGTCGAGGCCGACCATTGGGCGGCGCAATCCTCGCGCAAGCAGATCGAGCGGCAGGACGTGCAATACGCGCTGGACCAGCAGATCTGGCGCGCCTCGCGCATCCGCGACCGCGACCGCGAGATGATCCTCGACAATGTCGCGCTCATCGAAACCACCGGCCAGCATGTCGGGCAGATCAACGGGCTGAGCGTGATGGAGCTGGGCGGGTTCCGCTTCGGCCGGCCCACGCGCATCACCTGCCGCGTGCGCCCTGGGGCGGGCAGCGTTATCGACATTGAGCGCGAGGTGAAACTCGGCGGGCCGATCCATTCCAAGGGCGTGCTCATCCTCTCCGGCTTCCTCGCCGGGCGCTACGCGCTGGACGCGCCAATGTCCCTCTTCGCCAGCCTGGTGTTCGAGCAATCCTACGGCGGGGTGGAGGGCGACAGCGCCTCCTCCGCCGAGTTGTACGCCCTGCTCTCCGCCCTGGCCGAAGCCCCGCTGCGCCAGGACATCGCGGTCACGGGCTCGATCAACCAGCATGGCGAGATCCAGGCCATTGGCGGGGTGAACGAAAAGATCGAGGGCTTTTTCGAGATCTGCCGCCAGCGCGGGCTTACCGGCACGCAAGGTGTCGCCATCCCGGCCTCCAACGTGCGCCACCTGATGCTGCGGCAAGAGGTGGTGGACGCCTGCAAGGCCGGGCAATTCGCCATCTACCCCATTGCCACGGCGGATGAGGGCATCGCCCTGCTCACGGGCCTGACCGCCGAGGCGCTGAACGCCAAGGTGGAACAACGGCTGAAGGACTTCGCCAAGATCCGCCAGCACTTCGGCGAAAGCGAGGCCAAACTCAAGCCGGACGAGACGCCATGACCACGCGATGGAGCTTCAAGCGGGTGGTCATCGACCTGCACCGCAGCGCCACGGACCAATCCGCCATCGCCCAAGCCAGCGAGCTGGCGGCGGCCATGGGGCTGGAACTGTTTGGCCGCTTCATCCCCTCGCCGGGCCTCGCCAACCTCGCGCAACTGCCCTTCGCGCGGGAATTCCGCCCGATGGAGCGCGAATGGCGCCCGCTGGACCCGGAGCGCGCGGCGCAGGAGCTGGACCTTGCCGCCGCCGCCGCGCGCCGGTTGTTCCAGCGCGCGGCCGGGGCGGTGGCGCAGCGTTTCGAGGTCATCGAGAACCAGACCGACGGGTTCCACCCGCAAGAGGACATCGCGGTGCTGCGCTATGCCGAATGCCTGGAAGCGTCCTGCGCCATGGTGCTGGACGAAGCCCTGCGCAGCGCGGCCGCGGTGCTGATCGTGCCCGGCAACGTCAAACCCCGGCGCGGTCCGGTGGTCGCCCTGGCTGACTCGCCCGGCGACCCGGCGCTGGATGTCGCCTCCGCCCTGGCCGCCGCCGTGGGCGAAACCGCGCTGGGCATCGGCATGCGCACCCCCGGCCATGCCCCGCCACCGCCTGAGGGGCGGCTCATCGTCATCACCCGCCACACCCTGCCGGACGACGCCCTGCTGGTCCTGGCCAGCCATAAGCGCGTGCCGGTGCTGGTGCTGCGTCCCCCCGCCTGAGCGCCCCCTGCTCACGATTCTGGCATCATGGCGGGAAAATTGGTATTAAAGGCGCCATGTCTCGTTATGCACGCCTATTCTGTCTCGCAGCGCTTGCCCTGCCCGTAGCGTCCCCCGCTCTCGCGCAATACGCGGATAGCCCCAGCTCCGGCGAGGTCTCGCACCAGTTCAGCTCCGGCGCCAACCGCGTCGGCCAGGGCGCAACCCAGATCGGCGAAGGCATCAAGAACGGCGCGATCATGACCTGGGACGCCATGAAGAACGGCGCGCACGCCTTCGCCAACAGCTTCAACGGGGACCAGTCCAACTCGCCGCATTATAATTCATCGTCGCAATAAGTTTCCGGAAGCGGGCCGGGCGGAACCTGTCAATCTTGTAACCCCACAGGCCGCCCCTGCATGACATGCGGGGCCGCCCGACAGCCCCTCTGCTTGCAACACCGGGATGATCTGCTAGACGTTTCAATGAGACTGGAAGGGTTGCTTGTGGACATTGCTTACGAAAACCGGCTTGCCGCCTATGTGTTTCCGGTAACCGGAGTCTTGGCCAAATGAGCATCAGCAACACCACGCAGACAACCGAAGAAGCCGAACTCGCCCGCCTGATCGTCGAGACCCTGAACCTGGAAGTGACGGCCGAGAGCATCGACCCGGAAACCCCGATCTATGGCGAGGGGCTGGGGCTGGATTCGATCGATATGCTGGAGATCGCCCTTGTCGTGTCGCAGCGCTATGGCGTGAAGCTGCGCGCGGACGATGAAAACAACGTTCAGATCTTCCAATCCCTGCGCAGCCTGAACCGCTTCATCCAGGACCACCGGGGCGCGTAAATGCGGGCCGAGCCAGCCGCCCGCCCGCCTGCTCTGGGGCTTATGGCGCTTATCGCCGTCCCGGTCCTGTTCCATCTCATCATCGTCTACACCGCCCACACCCCTCTGGCCTTGCGCTTCAGCGCCGGGGGGCTGGCCAAGCTGGGCTTCGTCTCGGTGGCGGCGCTGATGCATTGGGGGCTGTATACCAGCCTGCTCGCCACCTTTGGGCTGACTTTGCGCCCCGGCCATGAGCCGCTCATCACCGGCATGGCGCGGCGCCTGCATGGCGATATCGCGGATGAGCTGGTCCGCTACACCCGCAACGTCACCATCGCCTGGACGATCTTCTTTGCGATGCAGCTCACCCTGTCCATCACGCTGTTCTGCTTCGCCCCGCTGGTGGTGTGGTCCTTCTTCGTCAATATTCTGGATATCCCGCTGGTGGTGACGATGTTCGCGGCGGAATACGCCATCCGGCTGCGCTGCCTGAAGAATCCGCCTCGCCATTCCCTGTCCATGATCTTCAATATGGTCGCCGGTTCCGTGCGCGAGGCGAGGGAGCGTCCGGCCAGGCAGGAAAACTTATGAATACCCCAACGGCGCATGTTTATTCCGTAACCTCCCACGCGGCGGAGGATATCGTCGCCCGGCGCGGCGGCGAAACGCTGAGCGCCGCGCAATTCCAGCGCGACGCGGCCGCCCTGGCGGCGCGGCTCCCCGCACGGCGGCACATCATCAATCTGTGCACCGACCGTTACCGCTTCATGGTCGGGCTGGCGGCGGCGCTGCTGCGCGGGCAGGTCAGCCTGATGCCCACCGCCAACGTCCCCGAGGCCCTGCGCGCCTTGGCCGAGGATTACCCGGACCTCTACGCCCTGACCGACACAGGCGAGGCGGTGGTGCCAAGCTTCGCCTATCCGGCGGACCTCTCCGGCGCGGCGGCGGACATGCCCCTTATCCCCGGCCAACAGCGCGCCGCCGTGCAGTTCACCTCGGGTTCCACTGGCAAGCCCAAGCCGGTGCCCAAATCCTGGTCCACGCTGGTGCATAGCGCCCGCACCGCCGGGGCGCGGCTCAATGCCCCGGCCCTGAAGGGGGCCACCATCGTCGGCACCGTGCCGCACCAGCATAGCTACGGGCTGGAATCCATCGTCATGCTCGCCCTCCAGCATGGGTTCGCGGTGGAAGCCTCCAGCCCGCTCTACCCGGCGGATGTGCGCGCGGCCCTCGAGAGCGCCCCGCGCCCGCGCATTCTGGTGACCACGCCGGTGCATCTGCGCGCTTTGGTGGCGGAGCCCGAGGGCATGCCGGTGGTGGACCTCATCCTCTCCGCCACCGCACCGCTGCCCGAGGCGCTGGCCCAGGCCGCCGAGACCTGTCTCGGCGCACCGCTGGTCGAGATCTATGGCTGCACCGAGGCCGGGCAGGCGGCCTCCCGCCGTTCCACGCAAGAGACGGACTGGCATCTTTTCGACGATATCGACCTGCGCCAGGACGAAACCGGCAACTGGGCCAGCGGCAAGGCGGTGGAAGGCATCGCGCCGTTGCAGGATGTGATCGAGCTGACCGGGCCGCGCCATTTCCGCCTGGGGGCGCGGGCTTCGGAGCTGGTGAACATCGCGGGCAAGCGCAGTTCGCTGCCCTATCTCAACAACCAGCTCCTCTCCATCCCCGGCGTGCAGGACGGCGCCTTTCTGCTCGACGACGACGCCACCGGGCCCGTGCAACGGCTGATGGCCATGGCCGTGGCGCCCGCCCTCACGCGGGAGGACATCCTGCGCGCCTTGCGCGAGCGCATCGACCCCGCCTTCCTCCCCCGTCCGCTGGTGGTGGTGCAGTCCCTGCCCCGCAACGCCGTGGGCAAGCTGCCGCGCACCGATTTGCTGCGCCTGCTCGGCCGCACCTCATGACCGGCTGGCGGACACAGGCCCTGACCATCCCCGCCGAGCACCCCAGCGCCGACGGGCATTTCCCAGGCAACCCGATCATCCCAGGCGCGCTGCTGCTGGATGTGGCGCTCGAGGCGATGGGTGTCGCGGGCGGCGCGGTGATCCGGAGCGCGAAATTCCTCCGCCCCGTGCGCCCCGGCACAGCGCTGGAGCTGCGTTGGCAGCCCGCCGGCGAGCAGGCCTGGCGCTGCGAGTGCCTGGCCGCCGGGGATCTGGCGGCCAGCTTCACGGTGGCGCTGGCATGAAGAGCGAAGCGCAAACCCAGGAATGGACCACACAGCGCGAGCGCGGGGCGCTGCCGGTCATCAAGGCCTGCGTCTGGGTCGCGCTGCGCCTCGGCCGCCGCACGGCGCGGCTGTTTCTCTACCCGGTGTGCCTGTACTTCCTGCTCTCCTCCCCCGCGGCGAGCGCGGCCTCGCGCGGCTATCTCGCCCGCGTGCTGGGCCGCCCGGCCGGGCAGCGGGATGTGTTCCGCCACTTCCTCACCTTTGCCTCCTGCGTGCTGGACCGCGTCTTCCTCCTCAACGAGCAGCGGGGCTGGTTCGACATCACCGTGCATAACGAGGCGCTGGTGCAGGAGATCGAGGCGCAGGGCCGGGGCTGCATGCTGTTCGGCGCGCATTTCGGCAGTTTCGAGGTCGCCCGCGCCGTGGGCCGCCAGCGCGAGCATCTGCCGATCAGCCTGCTGATGTACGAGGAAAACGCCCAGAAAATCCGCGCCGCCCTCGCCGCCATCAACCCCAATCTGGCGACGGAGGTGATCGGCCTCGGGCGGCTGGACTCGCTGATCGCCGTGGCGGAGCGGTTGCAGCGCGGGCATTTCATCGGCGTACTGGCGGATCGCAATGTCGATGGCCGGGACCTCGTCCGCTACCCGTTCCTGGGCGGCGAGGCCAGCTTCCCCAAGGGCCCGTTCCGCGTGGCCATGCTGCTCCAGCGCCCGGTGGTGATGATGGCCGGGCTCTATCGCGGCGGGCGGACATACGATGTGCGATTCGAGCTGTTGGCCGAGGCCCCCGCCGCGCGCCCGGCGGACCCGGAAGCCTGGATCGACGATGTGATGCGCCGCTATGTCACCCGGCTGGAGGCGTATTGCCGCGAGGCCCCGTTCAACTGGTTCAACTTCTATGATTTCTGGGCCTAACATGCGCAGGGCGCTGCTCGCCGCCCTGCTGCTCCTGGCCCCCGCCACCCAGGCGCAGACCATGTGGAGCCTGGATGTGCTGATGATCCAGATGGCCCAGGTGCGCGCCGCCTCGGCCAGCTTCACCGAGCAGAGAACCTCGCCGCTGCTCAACGCCCCGCTGACCACCCAGGGCACGCTGCGCTACACCGCGCCCGCCTATATGCGCAAAACCACGCAGGGCCCGGCGCCGCAGGACTTCATCCTCGACCACGACCGCATCACCATGAGCGGCGGGCCGGACGGCAAGACGCATGTGTTCCACGCCTCGGACGCGCCGCAGATCGGCGGGCTGGTCGAGGGCATCCGCGCCGTGCTGGCGGGGGACGAGGCCACGCTCACCCGGCTCTACACCGTGCAGCTCGGCGGGGACGCCGCCAACTGGCAACTGCAACTCACCCCGCTTGACCCCAAGGTGGCGAAGCTGGTGCGCGCCATCACCATCGCGGGCAGCGGGGCGCGCATCACCGGCATCGACACCGCCAGCCCCGATGGCAGCGACTCCCACATGCGCATCGCCGAGACCGTGAGCGATGCGCCCTGAACGTCTCGCCCTCGGGCTCTGGCTGGCGCTGCTGGTGCTGTGCGGCGTCATCGCCGCGCGCGCCAGCTACCGTACCCAGATGGGCGATTTCCTGCCGCACTCCGCCTCGCTGGAGCAGCAGGTGCTGGCGCAGCAGGTGAATGGCGGGGCGGCCTCGCATATCCTGCTCGTCGCGCTGGAGGGCGCGCCCACCGCGACGCTGGCGGCGCTGAGCGAGGATCTCGCCGGAAAGCTGCGGGACAACGCCGCCTTCATCGACGTGATGAACGGCGACGACCACTCCCTGGCCCAAATCCAGGATTTCATCTGGCGCAACCGCTATCTGCTGAGCGATTCCGTCACCCCCCAGCGCTTCACCGCCGAGGGGCTGCATACCGCGCTGACCAGCGATATCGGGTTGCTCGGCACCGACCTCGCCCCCGTGCTGAGCCAGAGCCTGCCCCAAGACCCAACCGGCGAGGCGCTGAACCTGATGTCCACCCTCGCCCCCGCCAGCGCGGGACCGGCGGTGAATGACGGCGTCTGGACCTCGCCCCAAGGCGACGACGCGCTGCTCCTGCTGCACACCGCCGCCCCCGGCTTCGACCTCGACGCGCAGCAGCGCGACCTGGGGCTGGTGGATGCCGCCTTCGCCGCCGCGCGGGCCGAAACGCCCGGCGCGCAGGCTGCCAGGCTGGAGATAAGCGGGCCGGGCGTTTTCGGGGTGCGCACCCGGGATGTGACGAAGCACGACGTCACCCGGCTCTCGATCCTCGCCACCATCGGGGCGGTCTCGCTGCTGGCCTTCGCCTATCGCTCGCCGCGCGTGCTGCTGCTGGGGCTGCTGCCCATCGCCAGCGGGGCGCTGGCGGCCATCGCCGCCGTGTCGGTGGGGTTCGGCTTCGTGCATGGCATCACGTTGGGGTTCGGCGTCACCCTCATCGGCGAGGCGATGGATTACGCCATCTATCTCTTCACCCAGACCGCCCAGGGCGACACGGCGCGCGACACGCTCTCGCGCATCTGGCCCACGCTGCGGCTGGGGGCGCTCACTTCAGTGGCCGGGTTCGCGGCCATGCTGTTCTCCAGCTTCACCGGCTTCGCGCAGCTGGGGCTGTTCTCCATCATGGGGCTGATTACCGCCGCCGCCGTTACGCGCTTCGTGCTGCCGCCTCTGATGCCCAAACAGTTCTTCGCCGTGGGGGCCGGGGGCATGGCCAAGCCGCTGGGCTGGCTCATCCGCCACCAACGCCCGGCGCGCCTCATGGCGCTGGCGGCGCTGCTGGCGGCGGGGGCGGCGCTGCTCACCCACAGAGGCGGCATGTGGGATGAGAATTTGCTCGACCTCAGCCCCATCCCCACCGCCGCCCAGGCACTGGACGCGAAACTGCGCCACGAACTCGGCGTGCCAGACCAGCGCTATTTCGCGGTGTTCCAGGCCGGGAGCGCGCAGCAGGCGCTGGCCCGGAGCGAGGCGCTGGCCCCCGTGCTGGCCGGGCTGAAGGCGGACGGCGCGCTGGCGGGCTACGACCTGCCCAGCAACATTCTGCCCAGCGACGCCACGCAGCGCGCCCGCCAAGCCGCCCTGCCCGACGCCGCCACGCTCAGCGCCAGGCTGGCCCAGGCGCAAACCGGGCTGCCCTTCCGCGCCGATGCCTTCGCGCCCTTCCTGAAAGACGTGGCGGCGGCGAAAACCGCTCCGTTGCTCAACGCGGCCAGCCTGCCCCCAGCGCTGGCGCTGCGCTTTGGCTCCATGCTGGTGCAAAACGGGGCCGACTGGGTCGTCACCGCCCCGCTCACCGACATCGCCGATCCCACGGCGGCGTCCCAGCGCCTCGCCGCCGCCGGCGCGAACTTCGTCGATCTCGACCATGAATCCGCCACGCTGATGTCCACCTTCCAGCGCGAGGCGGTGACTCTGGCCGTAGTCGGCAGCCTCGCCATTCTGTCGCTGCTCGTCGTGGGGCTGCGGTCACCGCGCCGCGCGGCACGGGTGGCGGCGCCGCTCGCCATGGCTGTCGCCATCACGGCGGCGCTGCTCACGCTGGGGGGCGGCAAGCTCTCCATCTTCATGGTCACGGGGTTTCTGCTCATCGTCGCCATCGGCTCCAATTACTGCCTGTTCTTCGAACGCGCCGTGGCGGGCAGCGTGGCCTGGGAACGGGCCATCGCCTCGATCCTGCTGGCCAATCTCTGCACCGTGGCGGCTTATGGGCTGATGGCGCTCTCGCATATCCCGGTGCTGCACGATATCGGCGTGACCGTCGCCACCGGCACCTTCCTCAGCCTGCTCTGCGGCGCGGTGTTCAGCCGTGGGGGCGCGCCATGAACATCGTCACGCGGCTGGACTACGCCTCCCCCCTGCCCGGCGATGACCGCCTGCTGCTGGTGATGCTGCCGGGGGCGGGCATCCGCGCCCGGGACTTTGCCGCCCAGGGCATGGTGGCAGCTGCTCACGCACAAAACCTGCCCGTGGATGTGAGCGTGGTGGAGCCGGATCTCACCCTCTATCTGGAGGACGAGGTAACGGCGGCGCTGCATCGCGAGGTCATCATGCCCGCGCGGGCACGGGGCTATACGCGCATCTGGCTGCTTGGCATCTCGCTCGGCGGCATGGGGGCGTTGCTCTATGCCAGCGCACATCCCAACGAGGTGGAGGGGCTGGTGCTGCTGGCCCCGTTCCTCGGCACGCGCGGCACCATGGCCGCGCTGGCCAAGGCGGGCGGGCTGGGGCCCGAGACCCAGGCGCTGGCCACCACCGCGCCGGAGCAGCGCCTGCTCGGCTGGCTCACCGCGCATCTGGCGCAAGGGGCGGCGGCTCCGGCCCTGTATCTGGGCTATGCGCGGCAGGACCGTTTTGCTCCTGGCCACAGGCTGCTGGCCGAGCACCTGCCACCTTCGCGCACGGCCATTCAGGATGGCGGGCATGACTGGCCCGCCTGGACGGCGCTATGGCGGGAGCTGCTCGCCCACGCCCCCTTCCGCCCCAGGCCAAGCGGTGATAGAGATTGTTACAAAATCTGATGGGTTTAAGCACGGGGATCATGGGCAAAGCCGACATCGCACTTGCCGGTCCCGGCACCTCCTACCAGACGCTCTTCCCCTATCACGCCGAGTTCTGCGCGCTCTCGGAATTCCGCAAGAAGCCCGGCTTCGGCGCTGAGCTGCGCAGCGGCATGGGCGGGCATGCGGTGCTCTACCTCAACGGCGTGCGGCTGGACCGCGCCGCCCGCTACCCCGTGCTGCGCCTCTGCGCGCCCGATGAAGCGCCGGAGCAGCACGGCGTCGGCATCAGCGTGAACGAACATTACCGCAACGCCAACTGGATCGCCGTGGAGGGCCGGGACTTTCTGCTGCGCGGCGCGCTGGAGGAGGGCGAGCCCTTAACCCGCGCCAGCTACGCCCGCACCCAGGCCCGCGCCCAGGCGATGGGCATTTTCGAGGGCGTGGAGTTCCACCCGCATCTGTTCCGCGACAAGCCGCACGGCATGTCCGACCGTGAATATATGTACGAGATCTCGGTGGCCTCGGATTACGGCGTGCGCTTCGGGCGCGATGCCTATTGCGCCCGCGTGCCGCTGGACCATGCCCGCATGGGCGCGATCGTCGATTACCTGAACGCGCTCAACCGCCCCTACCAGGAGGGCAGGCGGATTTATACCTGGAAGATCTTCACCGATAACTGCGTGCATGTGGGGCATAACGCCCTGGCGGCGGCGGGGGTATGGGCCCCCTGGCCCACCGGGCAATCCCCGATGCTCGCCGCCTTCAAATTCCCCGTCCCCAAGAATACATTCGTGGACCTGATGCTGCGCACCAACGATTTGCCGCTTGAAGCCCCCGACGCCCTGTACGCGGACCACGCCGCGCTTCAGGCGTTGCTGCGCTGGGGCAGCCTGCCCGTGGGGCCGGGGGCGCTGGCCGTGGCCGAACCGGCGGTGGCGCGCAACGAGATCTACGACGTCTCCCGCCGGCTGAAGCTGATTTTCTACGACAACCCGTTCTGGGGCCCGTACCGCCCCCGCTTCAACCGCATCTTCGCCGACCCGCGCTATACCGATCTGCGCGCCAATCTGCGCCATTTCGCCGCGCGTTACGTGGCGGCCAAGCGGCAGGGCAAGGGGCCGCACCCGGCCTTCACCGCGCGGTATGAGGCGCATATCGCCCATGCCGCCGCCCAGGCCTCGGCCATGCTGGCTGCGCTGGGGGAGGCGGCATGACGCAGCTTGCCCTCACCGCCTTTTCCATCGTCACCGCGCTGGGCGCCGGGCAGGACGCCAATCTCGCCGCCCTGCGCGCGGGGCGCAGCGCCCTCGTCCCCTGCCGGTTCGATACGCTGCCCATCGACGCCTATGCCGGCGAGGTGGAGGGGCTAGACCAGCCCCTCACCGGCCCCTGGGCGGGGTTTGACTGCCGCAACAACCGCCTCGCCGCCCTGGCGTTGCGGCAGGATGGCTTCCTCGACGCCGTGGAAGCCGCCAAGGCGCGGCATAGCCCGGCGCGCATCGGGCTGTTCCTGGGCACCAGCACATCCGGCATCTGGGAGACAGAGACCGCCTACCGCCACCGCGCCCCGCAAACCGGCGCGCTGCCGCAAGGGTTCGACTACGCCCGCACCCACAACACCTACGCACTGGGGCGGTTCCTGCGCGAGTATCTGGGCCTGGGCGGACCGGCCTTCGTGATCTCCACCGCCTGCGCGGCCACCTCCAAGGTGTTTGCCGACGCAGCCCGGATGATCCGGGCCGGGATCTGCGATGCCGCCATCGTCGGCGGGGCGGATACCCTGTGCGGCACCACCTTGTTCGGCTTCCACGCGCTGGGCGTGATGGCGGAGGGGCCGTGCCGGCCTTTTGATGCCGCGCGCAATGGCATCTCCATTGGCGAGGGGGCGGGCTTCGTGTTGTTGGAACGCCCCAGCCCGGCGCACGGGGCCGAGACCGTGATGCTGCTCGGCACGGGTGAAAGCTCGGACGCGTATCACATGTCCTCCCCCCACCCTGAAGGCGAGGGCGCGCGCGCCGCAATGCTCCAGGCCCTGGCGGCGGCGGGGTTGCTGCCGGAGGAGATCGACTACATCAACCTGCACGGCACCGCGACGCTGGTGGGCGACGCGGCGGAAGACAAGGCCATCTCCGGTTTGTTTGGCGATAAAGTGCCTTGCAATTCCAGCAAGGGCTTCACTGGCCATACGCTCGGGGCCTCGGGCGTGGTGGGGGCGGCGTTCGCGGCGCTGGCCATCCGGCACGGTTTCATCCCGGGCAGCCCACATACGCGCGAGGTCGATCCCGGCTTTGCCAGCAATTATTTGCGCGAGGGGCGGGAAGCGCGGGTGAACCATGTGCTGTGCAACGCCTTCGGCTTCGGCGGGGTGAATTGCAGCATGGTGCTGGGGCGAGCGGCATGATGCACGTGTATCTGGAAGGCATCGGCCTGTTCGGACCGGGGCTGGCGGGGTGGGAAGCCGGCCGCGCCGCTCTGGCCGGAGCCGTACCCTACACCCCAACCGAAACGCCTCTGCCCGCCGCCGCGCTGCTGCCCGCCAATGAGCGCCGCCGCGCCCCGAAGATCGTGCGGATCGCCCTGGCCACCGGGGCCGAGGCCCTGGCTGCCGCCGGGCGAGACCCGGCGCGGGTTGCGGCAGTGTTCACCTCCTCGGGCGGCGATGGCGATACGATCCACGAGATCATGTCCACCCTGGCCTCGCCTGTCCGCGAACTTTCTCCCACGCGGTTCCACAACTCGGTGCATAACGCGGCGGCGGGGTATTGGAGCATCGCCACGGCCTCGCGCGCGGCCTCGACCAGCCTGTGCTGCCATGACGGCAGCTTCGCCGCGGGGCTGCTGGAAGCGGCGGTGCAGGCAACGGTGGACAACAAAGCCGTGGCGCTGATCGCCTATGATGTCCCCTACCCCTCGCCGCTGGCCGAGGCACGGCCCATCGGCCCCGCTTTTGGTGTGGCGCTGGCGCTCTCACCCGCGCCCTCCCCCGCCAGCTTCGCCCGGCTGGAGATGGCGCTGACCACGGACCAACCGCTCAGCCATAACGCCGAGCCCACGCTGGAGGCGCTGCGCCGCGCCACCCCGGCGGCGCGCGCCTTGCCGTTGCTGGCGGCACTGGCGACGAACGGCACGGCGGCGGTGACGTTGGAGTATCTGCCGGATCTGGCGTTGAACGTGAGCATCACACCGGAGAAAAGCTCATGAGCATCGGGCATGAGCAGATCCAGGGCATGATCCCCCATTCCGGCGCCATGTGCCTGCTGGACGAAGTGCTGGACTGGGACGCCGCCGCCGTGCGCTGCGTTTCCCGCCGCTACCGCCTGCCCGGCAACCCGCTGCGCCGCGCCGATGGTACGCTGGGCACCGCCTGCGGCGTCGAGATCGCGGCGCAGGCGATGGCTGTGCATGGGCGGCTCACCGCGCCCGAGGGAGGTGAGCCTGTGCCGGGTTATCTGGTGGCTCTGCGGGATGTACGGCTCGCCGCGCCGCTGCTGGACGAGGCGGGGGAAGAGTTGCTCGTGGAGGTCAGGTTGCTGATGGGCGACGGCAAGGGCGCGACCTATGAATTCGCCCTCTCGGCGGAAGGCGCGCCATGGCTCGCCGGGCGGGCCACCGTGCTGTTCGGAGCGGGGCAATGAGCCGCGCGCTGGTGACTGGCGGCAGCGGGGCCATCGGCGGGGCCATCGCCCGCGCGCTGGCGGCGGCGGGGCATCATGTCTATGTCCATGCGCATGGGCGGATTGAGCGCGCGCAAGAGGTGGCGGCGGAGATCATCGCCCAGGGCGGGGCGGCGGAGGCCGTGCAATTCGACCTCACCGACGCGCAAGCCACGCAAGCCGCCCTGGCCGCGATACTGGACGCCGGCGCGGTGCAGATTTTGGTTAATAATGCGGGCATCCATGACGACGCGCCGATGCCGGGGATGCGCCATGAGCAATGGGCGCGGGTGATCGATGTTTCGCTCAACGGTTTCTTCAACGTCACCCAGCCGCTGCTGCTGCCGATGATCCGCACGCGCTGGGGGCGGGTGATCAACATCTCCTCGGTAGCCGGGGTGATGGGCAATCGGGGCCAGGCCAATTACGCGGCGGCCAAGGCCGGGCTGCACGGGGCGGCGCGCTCGCTGGCGCTGGAGGTGGCGAGCCGGGGGATCACCGTGAATACGGTGGCGCCGGGGATCATCGCCTCGCCCGCCACGGCGGAGCTGTTCCCCAAGGAGGCGCTGGAGCGCATGGTGCCGGTGAAACGCGCCGGAACGCCGGAGGAGGTGGCCGATCTCGTCGGCTTCCTGGCCTCGGAGCGGGCGGGCTATATCACGGGGCAGCTCATCAACATCAATGGCGGCATGGCCTGAACAGCAGCCGCAG
>DAIDJU010000011.1 GCA_027451225.1 Acidocella sp.
CCAAGAAGGCGACCACCGCGAAGAAGACCACCGCCGCCGCCAAGAAGGCGACCGCGGTGAAGAAGACCACCACCGCCAAGAAGGCGACCACCGCGAAGAAGACCACCGCCGCCACCAAGAAGGCGACCGCGGTGAAGAAGACCACCACCGCCAAGAAGGCGACCACCGCGAAGAAGACCACCGCCGCCACCAAGAAGGCGACTGCGGTGAAGAAGACCACCACCGCCAAGAAGGCGACCGTGGCGAAGAAGCCTGTCGTGCGCCGTCCGCGCAAGGCAGCTGCCCCGGCGCCGGAAGTGCTGGAGATCATCGAGCTGCCGATGATCGAAACCGTGGAGCCGATCGAGCCGTTCGACAACGAGCCGGAAACCTCGCTGACCTAATCAGCATCCGGTTAAAACTGGCAAAACAAAAATGCAGGGGCCAAAACCCCTGCATTTTTTATTCGGCCGAGAGCCAGTCATCTATCAACCTGCGCGCGATTGAGTCGTTCGGCGGCAGGTTAAAGCCCAAAGCCTTGCGATTGGCGATCTCCTCACGCGTGAACCAGCGCGCATCACGCATCTCCTCCACTTCCAGCACGATCTCGTCGCTCAACCCCTCCGCGTAAAAGCCAAGCATCAACGAGGCGGGAAACGGCCAGGGCTGGCTGGAGTGATACACAACCTCCCCCACGCGCACGCCAACTTCCTCCAGCACCTCGCGCCGCACTGCATCCTCCAGGCTCTCGCCCGGCTCCACAAAGCCCGCGAGTGTGGAATAGAAATTCCGCTCCGGCGGAAAACGGTGCGACTGCCCCAGCAGCAATTTGCCGCCGCGCGTGACGAGCATGATCACCGCCGCATCGGTGCGCGGAAAATTCTCGCGCCCGCAGTTCTCGCAATGCAGCACCCAGCCGCCGCGCACAGGTGCGGTGGCACCGCCACAGGCCGGACAATATTTATGTGTGGCGCGCCAGTGCAGCATGCCGCGCGCGGTTGCCAAAATCTCGGCATCGAGCGGCGGCAGCAGCGCCGTCATGGCGCGCAGATCCACGAACTCGCCCACACCAAAGGCGGGTGGTTCCTCTGGCGTGGAAACATCCAGCGCGAAGATCGGCGCACCCTCCACCAGCCCCAGAAACACCCAGGGGCCATGCTGCGGCGGTTTGGGCAGCAGCACGGCGCGCGGCACCTCGCCAGGCGTAAGCAGCGCCTTGCCGCGCCAGAACGGCACGAAACGGCTGACCGGGCTGACCAAGGCTGCATCCAGCCAATTAGTGTCGGCACGCAGATGCGCGGCGCGCTCCAGCAGGCCGCCGCCATAATGATTAAGCCGCGAGGGCCGGATGATGCGCATGGCAAAACCCTGGCACGGCATGTTTTTCTTGCCAAGCTTGCACTCGGGGCCGGATAAGAGGATAAGGCCCCCGGGAGATCGGCGGCGGACAGCGCGTGCCGCCAACCTGGTCAGGGCCGGAAGGCAGCAGCCACAACGGATTTCGCATGGGTCGCTGTCCGGTCTCCCACCCCATACACAAGAGTTCTTAAGGTAAAGCTCCCCCATGGGTTTGTTCGGAGACGACGATCAAGACGCGCCGCCGCCCGGACCTTCGCTGTTCGGTGATGAACCGCAGGACACCGCCCCCAAGGCCGCCGCTTACCGTGTGCTGGCGCGCAAATACCGCCCCACCACTTTTAATGATCTGATCGGCCAGGACGCGCTGGTCCGCACCCTGCGCAACGCCTTCGCCATGAACCGCATCGCCCATGCCTTCATGCTCACCGGCGTGCGCGGCGTGGGCAAAACCACCACCGCCCGCATTCTGGCCCGCGCGCTCAACTGCACCGGGCCGGACGACACCGGCGGCCCCACGCCCGACCCGTGCGGCGTATGCGATAATTGCAAGGCGATCCTCGCCGACCGCCACCCGGACGTGGTGGAGATGGACGCCGCCTCCAATACCGGCGTGGACGACGTGCGCGAGATCATCGAGGCGACACGCTTCCGGCCTCTGAGCGCACGGACGAAAGTGTTCATCATCGACGAGGTGCACATGCTCTCCAAGGCGGCGTTCAACGCGCTGCTGAAAACGCTGGAGGAGCCGCCGCCGCATATCAAATTCGTGCTGGCCACCACCGAGATCCGCAAGGTGCCGATCACCGTGCTCTCGCGCTGCCAGCGTTTCGATTTGCGCCGTGTGCCCGTGGAAACACTCGCTGCGCATTTCACGCGCATCGCCGAAAAAGAGCATGTGGCCATCGCCCCCGGCGCCATCGAGCATATTGCCCGCGCCGCCGATGGTTCGGTGCGCGACGGTCTCTCGCTGCTCGATCAGGCCATCGCCCGTGGCGCTGAGGACGGCGCCGAAATCTCCGCCGCCATGGTGGCGGACATGCTCGGCCTTGCCGATCGCGGCTTCGTTTTCGACCTGATGGACGCCGTGGTGGCGGGCGACGCAGCCAAGGCGCTGGGCTTTGCCGATGACGCCTATGAGCGCGGCGCGGACCCCGGCGTGCTGCTCTCCGATTTGCTGGGCCTCGCCCATCTGCTCACGCGCATGAAATCCGTGCCCTCGCTGAGCGGCAGTTCCACTTTGCCCGAGGCCGAACGCACGCGCGGCACGGCCCTGGTGCAGATGCTCTCCATCCCCTTCCTCGGCCGGCTGTGGCAGATGCTGCTGAAGGGGCTGCAAGAGGTGGAAACCGCGCCGGACAAGCGCGCCGCGGCGGAGATGATCCTCATCCGCCTGTGCCATGTGGCGGATATGCCGCCACCGGGCGAGCTGCTGAAAAAACTCACCGAAAATCCCGGCGCCAACATGAATGGCGGCCCCGCCCCCGGCCCGGGCGGCGGCGGGGCCGTGCGCGCCATGGCGGGCGGCGGCGGTGCGGTGATGCAGGCCGCCCCGCGCAGCCTCACCTTTCAGGATGTCGTGGCGCTGGCGCAGCATAAGCGCGATGTGATGCTCTACGCGCATCTACGCCAATCGGTGCATCTGGTGCGCTTCGCCCCGCCGGTGATCGAGCTGCGCATCGAACCCACCGCCCCGCGTGACACCGCCGCCAAGCTGGCCGCGCTGCTGGAGGCCGAAACCGGCAAGCGCTGGACCATCGCGCTCTCCAACCTGCCGGGCGAGCCGACCATCGACCAAGCCGAGGGCGTGGCCCATGCTGCCGCGCGCGATGCCGCATTGGCGCATCCGCTGGTGCAGGCGATCCTCGCCGAATTTCCCGGGGCGAAGGTGGAAACGCCTGTCACCCATGAACCAGATCCCGAGCCGCCCGCCGATTGGGCGGCGCTGATACCGCCAGACGAACTCTACGAAGGAGAGGACTAAATGAAGAACCTTGCCGGCATGATGAAGCAGGCCCAGCAGATGCAGCAGAAGATGGCCGAGATGCAGGCGCGTCTCGAAGCCGCCGAGATCGAGGGCGTGGCCGGCGCTGGGCTGGTGCGCGTGACGCTGACGGGCAAAGGCGTGCTGAAGGCGCTGAAGGTCGACCCGAAGCTGGCCGACCCGGCGGAAATCGAGATGTTGGAAGACCTCGTGGTCGCCGCGCATGCGGATGCCAAGTCCAAGCTCGACGCCGTGACGGAATCCGAGACCAAGGCCGCCATGGGCGGGATCAGCCTGCCGCCGGGCCTCAAGCTGCCGTTCTGAGCCTTGGGAGAAACCGACAAAAATTTTTGGGGGCGCGCTTTTTTGAAAAAAAGCGGCACCAAAAAACTTTTGTCCCATTAACATGGGCGGCCCCGAACTCGAAAACCTGATCGCGCAATTCGCCCGCCTGCCGGGGCTAGGCCCCCGCAGCGCGCGGCGCATTGTGCTGAAGCTGCTTACCGAACGCGACACCCGCCTGCTGCCGCTGGCCGAAGCCATGCGCGCCGCCGCCGCCGCCGTGCGGTCCTGCTCCATCTGCGGCAATCTCGACACGCAAGACCCCTGCGCCATCTGCGCCGACCATAGCCGCGAAAACCGCATCTGTGTGGTGGAGGGCGTCGCCGATATCTGGGCGCTGGAACGCGCGCATGTGTATCGCGGCGGCTACCATGTGCTGGGCGGCACGCTCTCGGCCATCGCCGGGCGCGGGCCGGAGGATCTCGCCATCGCCCCGCTGCTGGCGCGGGTGGAGCGCGAGCGCCCCGAGGAAATCATCCTGGCCCTGCCCGCCACGGTGGACGGCGCCGCCACCGCCCATGTGCTGGCCGACCGGCTGAAGCCCTTCAACCTTCCCATCTCCCGCCTAGCCCAGGGCGTGCCCATGGGTGGCGCGCTGGAGGTGCTGGATGAAGGCACGCTGGCCACGGCGCTACGCGCCCGCAGCCCGGCTTGAGAAGCGCCGCAACTTCCCCCATACCGCGCGCCATGAGCACGCTAGACCCCGCTGACTGGACCGCCCTTCGCGCCCTTGGCCACCAAATGCTGGACGACATGGTGGACCACCTTGCCGGCATCCGTGCACAGCCCGTATGGCGGCCCATGCCGCAGCCTGTGCGCGAGGGCTTCACCGCTCCCCTGCCCGCCACCGGCACCGCCCCTGAGGCCCTCTACGAGCGCTTCCAGGCCGATATCCAACCCTATGTGACCGGCAACACCCATCCGCGCTTCATGGGCTGGGTGCATGGCGGGGGGAACCCTGTCTCCATGCTGGCGGAACTGCTGGCCGGGGCGATGAACGCCAATTGCGGCGGGCGCGACCATGTGGGCATCGCGGTGGAACGTCAGGTCATCGCCTGGGCGGCCCAGATGCTGGGCCTGCCGGAAAGCACCTCCGGCGTGCTGCTCACCGGCTCCTCCATGGCCAATTTCGTCGCCGTGCTCTGCGCCCGCTACAAGGCGCTGGGGCTGGAAGGCCGCCGCGAAGGCGCTGGCGGGCAGAAGCTGGTGGCCTATGCCTCGGCGGGCGTGCATCGCTGCGTGCCGGGCGCCATGGACATGGCCGGGCTGGGCTCGGACGCGCTGCGGCGCATCCCCGTGGACGGCGATTTCCGCATGGACCTCGCCGCCCTGCGCGCCGCCATCGCGGCGGATCGCGCGGCTGGGTATCGCCCCTTCCTCATCGTCGGCACGGCGGGCACGGTGGATGTCGGCGCGTTCGACGATCTGAACACCCTGGCGGACATCGCGGCGGCAGAGAATTGCTGGTTCCATGTGGACGGCGCCTTCGGCGCACTGGCCACACTCTCACCCACGCTGAAACCGCTCACCACCGGCATCGGCCGGGCGGATTCCGTGGCCTTCGATTTCCACAAATGGGCTCAGGTGACTTACGATTCCGGCTGCGTGCTGGTGCGCGATGGCGAGATTGAACGCGCCACCTTCGCCCAGGCCACCAACTACCTCGCCGCCGCCCCGCGCGGGCTGGCGGGCGGCTTCCCCTGGCCGTGCGATCTCGGCCCGGACCTCTCCCGCGGCTTCCGTGCGCTGAAGGTGTGGATGACCCTCTCCGCCTATGGCGCGCAGGCGCTCGGCGGCATTGTGGACGACACCTGCGCCCTGGCCCAGCGCCTGGCCGCACGCGTGAACGCCAGCAACCGGCTGGAACTGCTGGCCCCGGTGAAACTGAACATCGTCTGCTTCGGCATCGCCGGATTCAGCGACGCACAGACGGCGGATCTGGTGGCGGACTTGCAGGAGGAGGGGAAATTCGCCCCCTCAACCACCACCATCGGCGGAAGGCTCGCCATCCGTGCCGCCATCGTCAACCACCGCACCACTGCGGCGGATATCGACGCTTTGGCCGAGGAAATTCTAAGCCGCGTTTAGTCGCGGCCGTGCCAATGGCCGTGGCCACCGCCCCAATCGCCGCCCCAGCCCCACCAGCCGCCAACCACCACCGGCGGCGCGACATAGGCTGGCTGAGCGTAGTAACCCGGCGCATAGCCGTAACCTGACGGATAATACACGCAGCCCGTAAGCGCCCCACCCGCCAGTGCGACCGCGGCGATGCGCGCCACCATGCGTGACGAAACTTTCATACCCATGATAGCCATAGCCTCATCCTCGTAATCTTTGCGGCTCCACGCCGCCCAATTTTGGATTATCTCACAATTTTGCGGCGGGTTTGGGGCAGCGTGGGCTTCCTAAATTTAAAACATTGTAACGCCGTGCCATGGTTTTGCCGCCGCCCCACATTATGTACGGGGTAACAACAAAAGGACCAGCCATGTCCCGCATGCGCCTTTCCTTCCGCCGCGCTATCACCCTCACCACGGCGCTCGGCCTCGCCATGCCCGCCAACGCGCAAGAGGCAGCACCTCCCGCCCGTGTGGGGCAGATCACCGGCATCGCCGGTGGCGTCTCCTATAACGGCGCTGGCTCCAACGGGCAGTGGGTCACCGCCAGCGATAATTACCCTCTCACCACCGGCGACTCCCTGTTCACCCAAAGCGGCGGCGAGGCATCCATCGCGCTCGATTCCAGCCGCATCACGCTGGGGCCAAACACCGAGTTGCAGGTGACGCAGCTGGACGACAGCGACTTCGCCGCCACCGAAAGCCAGGGCGAGATCTTCCTGAACATCACCGCGCTGCAGCAGGGCCAAAACTTCGGCATCAACACGCCAGGCGGCGAGGTGAGCATCGATACCGCCGGACAATACGAAGTGCTGGCCGGAGATGCGAATACGCCCCCGGAGGTCCAGGTCTTCTACGGCCAGGCTGAAGCCGGGGGCATCACGGTTTCCGCCGGCCAGGCGGCGTATCTTGTCGGTGGTGGAGAGCCCCAACTCACCCAGGCGCAGCGCGACGAATTTGCCGACCATGTGATGGCGGAACTGGCCCCGCCCCCGCCGCCTTACGCGCCTCCGGCCGTAATGCAGATGACCGGCATAAACGAGCTTTCCGGCTATGGAAGCTGGGAGCAATCCCCCGACTATGGCGCCATTTGGTACCCAAACGTCGCCCCCGGCTGGGCCCCCTACCATTATGGCCATTGGGCCTATGTAATGCCCTGGGGCTGGACCTGGGTGGAAGACGAGCCTTGGGGGTTCGCCCCCTTCCATTACGGCCGCTGGGCGCAGTTTTACGGGCGCTGGGGGTGGATCCCCTGTGGCTACGCCGATGGCGGCTATACCGCGCCCCCGGTTTACGCCCCGGCGCTGGTGGCCTTCTTCGGGCTTGGGCTGGCGGCCGGCATCACCATCGAGACGCTCTCCCACGGCGATATCGGCTGGGTGCCGCTGGGGCCGGGCGAGGCTTATTACCCGCACTACCATGCCGACCAGGATTATATGCGCCGGATCAACCGCTTCGATATGCGCAACCCAGGCCAGGCCGATTTCCAGCACCCGCCGGCGTTCGAGCATTATGCCAATCACGGCGCCGCCTTGTACGGCCCGGCCAGCGCCATCTCACACGGCGAAGAGGCGAGGCATTTCGCCAAACCCGTGCCGCATGAGATGTTCGGACAGGCCCAACCCGTCGGGCGGCAATTCCCCGAGGCCGTGCAGCCGCAATTCACGCCCCACGCAGCACCCGCACCGGTATTCCATCCACCGCAAAACATCGCGCCGCAACCGCGGACGCCCCCCGCCGGACAGCAGCAATTCCACCAGCAAATACCCGGCGTTTTTGCGCCACAGGGGCAGCAGCCATTCCACCAGCAGCCAATGCCACAGGTGATCACACCACAAGAGCAACAGCAACATATGCAGCCGCAATTCCATCCGCAGCAGCCGCAAGGCTTTGCGCCACCACAACCACATGCGGGGCAACAGCAGTTTCATCCGGAACAATCACAAGGTTTTCAACCGCAGCCATCCCGCCAGCCGCAATTTCAGCCGCAGCAGCCACAAGGTTTCCCCCAACAGCAGTTTCACCAACCGCAAACATTCGCACCGCAAGAACAACTGCAACACATGCAGCCGCAATTTCACCAGGAACAACCGCAAAGTTTCCCGCAACCACAGCAACAGCCGCATGAGCAACATCAGGAACAAAGGAGCGGCCAGCATAGTAACTAAAGTCTTCTGCTTTTAGCCGATGGTTCCAGCTTTTGCTGTGACAAGCAATTTTATGCGGGAACACCGTAGAGGACAGTATCGAACGCGTTAGCTTCATGCTGACGCAGATACAGCTTGGCATACGGCGCCAACTCTCGCAGCAGGCGTGGCAGCGTCCACAGATCGTCCGGCCGGTGATACACGCTCACCGCGAAATGCGGCCTTGCCCTGCCAATGGCCCGAGCCATGCCACGTAGCGCCGCCGCCTCTGCGCCTTCGATATCCAGCTTGATGTAATCAGGATTCAACTTAGGCAGAACATCATCCAGCGCAACGGACGGAATAGTAATATCCCCCGAGGCGGCGATACGCGATGAGGTGCCGCCATCAGAAGCAAAACGGATTTGCGAGAATTCATCACCAAGGCCGCAGGGAAATAAAGCCGGCCGCGAAGAGACTTCCCTGGCAAAGTCCACAAGTCTTCCGAAATTACGCGGATCAGGCTCAAAAGCTGCCCAATCACCAATCTCAACCCCCTTGCCACGCAGATATCTAAACGTGTCGCCATCAAAGGCCCCGCCATCGACAAAACTTATCTGCTTGGGCAAACGCAAAACACCTGATGGAAAATATTGCTCACTCAGGTTGAAGTCCGGATGTTGCTCCGGCTCTCCGGTGATGCGGTAACGGGTAAGCTCCATAAGCGTCCGCACGCTAACATCGTCGGCCAAACGTGAAGTCGTTTCGGCAAAATCCGACAGATGTTCAATTACGAATCGTCGTGCTGTCAGCCAGAAATTATCCGCTTCGGCTCCCAGGGCATCCGGGAGATCCGCGTTCCACAACACATCACCAAATGGCAGAGAACGACCATAGGCAAGAATTGTGTCCAGCTTGGCAAGATGGCTATGCACACCAACGACGAGGCATTTACCTTTCACCTGGGCGGGAGGCAGCGCCTCCGGCGCAAAAGCGGGTAAACCTTCAAAGATCTCCCCCGCGCCAGTGAATTTACGGTCTATAATGCCATGACAGTAAACCCCTCGAGCCCGCAACAAAGCCAAAATCCGCCGCCCATAACCACCGGCACCATAAACATAACAGCCCGCCGACAGCTTTTCTTGCAGATAAGTGGGAGAACGGGATCGAACGAAAGCCGTCAGTTCGGTTTCTAGGTCCAGAAAATTCATACCGCCCCCTTATTGCATCGATGTCATAATAACAAAAAAACGGCGCCTTGCGGCGCCGTTTTCATTAGCCATCGGCTGGAGCGCTTTACGCGCTCTTCGCCATGATCTCGTCGGCCACGTTGCGCGGCACCGGATCGTAGTGGTGGAACTGCATGGTGAAGGACGCGCGGC
>DAIDJU010000012.1 GCA_027451225.1 Acidocella sp.
CGGCCAGGGCCTGGGTGGCGGCGAACAGGTCGCGCGGCAGCGGCGTTAAGCCCGGCAGCGCGGATTCATTGCCCGAGGCGCGCACCGGCGCGGGCGGCTCGATGCGGTTCTCGATGCCCCACAACCCGGCGCCGAGGAAAAAGCCCAGGCCGAGCCAGGGGTTTACATCAGCGGCGGGGATGCGGAATTCTAGGCGCGGAGCTGCCAGCGGTTCCGTGACCGCGCGGATGGCCGTGGTGTAACCGCCAAGGCTCCAGGTGGCGGTGCGCGGGGCCCAGTTGCCCGGCGTCATGCGGCGATAGGCGTTCACCGTATGCGCGGGCAGCGCCAGCGCCTCGGGCAGCAGCTTCAGCACGCCGCCAACGAAATGCCGTCCCGCCTCGGTGAGTTCGCCCGGCCCGGCGGCGAAGATGTTCTTGCCAGACGCATCCAGCATGGAAAGCTGGATATGCCCGGACAGCCCCGGCGCGGCGGCGTCCGACTGCGCCATGAAGCAGGCGGACATGCCGCGCTGGCGGAAGAACGCCTTGGTGACGGCCTTAAAGAACACCGCGTCGTCGGCGGCGCGCAGCGGGCTGGTGTGGCGCAGCGTGGCTTCCAGGCAGCCTTTGCCCAGCTCCATGCCCAGCCCGGCGGTGGTGACATCCGCCGCCCGCAGCGTGGCCTCCAGCTCCGCGATCAGCTTGGCGTTGGCGGCGCCGGAGAGGGTGTCCCAACAGCGATTGTCGATGGCGAAGGGGGTGAGGCTCTCGTAGTTCTTGGCGCGCAGGCTGGCGGCATTCTCCTCGAATACCAGCCACTCGAACTCGAACGCCGCCTGCATGGAAAAGCCGAGCTTCGCGGCTTTCTCGATCTGCTGGATCAGCACGTTGCGCGTGCTGGTCTCGGCGGACGGGCCGGTGAAGTCGGTGACCACCCAGGCCGCGTTGGGTTCGAAGGGATAGGGGCGGTACGAGGCTTCATCCACCGCCACCGTCTCGCTCTCGAACGGGGCGTCGCCAAACACGTTGTCGGCGGAGTCCCATTTGTGCAGCACGTTGCAGAAGCTGCCGCCGCTGCGCACGTTGGTCTCGAAGGTCTCGCGGGAGACGCGGCGTTCACGCAGGCCGCCATCGATATCCGGCAGGACGACGTGGAAACAAGCCGCCCCTCGCGGATCCGGGGGCATGCCCCCGGCCGTCAGTTCAGTCGTCATTTAAGGTATCCGTTGGTTAGAGGATCAGGATCAGCGCAGGCGCTTGTGCAGTTCCGCCGCGTCGCCATAAGGGGCGGTGCCGCGCTCGTAAGGACGGCCAGCCAGCATGTAGAGAACGCCCGCCCCACCGATGATCGCGACCGTGAGCGGCATGGACCAGTTGAGGTACCAGGCTTCGGTCGGCGTGCGCGGCCAGGCCATGTTGACGATGGCGGAAATACCATAGCCAAGCGCCAGGATATTCACCGGCCAGGCCCAGGCTCCCAGGCGGAAATGCCCACCCGGCTGCCAGCCGCGGTAACGGGCGTAAAGTGCGGCGACAACCACCATCTGGAAGGACAGATAGATGCCGATCACCGCGAAGTTCAGCACCGTGGCCAGGGCGTTTTGCAGGAAATAGCCGACGGCGACGATGGCCCCCGGAACCAGCCCGGCCACCAGCAGCGAACCCTCAGGCACGTGGGCATGCTTGGCCAAGCGGGTGAGGAAAGTGCTGCCGACGATCATCTTGTCACGCGCATAGGCAAACAGCAGGCGGCTGACGGCGGCCTGCAAGCTGAGCACGCAGGAGATGAACGAAACCATCACCACCATGATCACCGCCTTGGCGCCAATCGGCCCGAACGCGCTGGACAGCACCTGGCCGATCGGGTCGGCGACCTTGCCGGAGATCACGTCGGCCATGTTGGGGATCGCCATGATCAACGCCAGGCAGACGAAGATGGACGCGCCGACGCCGACATAGATCGTCATGCGCATGGCCTTGGGGATCTTCACGCCCGGATTGGGGGTCTCCTCCGCTACATCGCCACAGGCCTCGAAGCCGTAGCAACAGAACAGCCCGACCAGCGCCGCCGCCATGAAGGCCGGCCAGTACGAGCCGGTGCCCTGGATGCCGAAGGTGTTGAACACGACGGAAAGCGGCTGTGCCCGGTGCATGGTGAACAAATCCACCCCCACCACGATGGCGCCGACGAGTTCGCAGATGAAGCCGAACATCGCCACCTGGGCCAGCAGCTTGGTGCCGCGCATGTTGATGGCCGTGGACAACCCCAGCAGCGCCAGCGCCGCGATGGTGGTGAAGAGCGGCGTGTTACTCACCCCGAACAGCGTGGCCAGGAACGGCCCCGCCCCCAGGGTAACGGCAGCGATGGTGGTGAACAGCGCCCAGCCATAGAGCCAGCCGGCCATCCAGGCCCAGCGGCGGCCGACCAGACGGCGCGCCCAGGGGTACAGCCCGCCCGAGATGGGGAATTGCGAGACAACCTCGCCAAACACCAGCGCCACGAGGAACTGGCCGAGACCGGCGATAACGTAGGACCAGATCATCGGCGGGCCACCGGCCTGCAAGCCGAAGGCAAAGACGGAATACACGCCGACTACCGGCGAAAGATAGGTGAATCCCAAGGCGAAATTCTGCCACACGGACATTGTGCGGTCGAAATTCGAGCTATACCCAAGCGCTGCCAGTTGCACGTCGTCTGACGCGACGTGGACGGCATCTGCGCGATGCTCATGCGGTTCCATTAACAACTCCCTCGAACATTAGACATCAAAAATCGCCCATGGCTTGCGCCATGTGATTTGCGTCTCCCCCTCCATGCCGGTGTTTTATGGGGCCGGTCCTGGCGGGGGTCTTCCCTTGCCCATCGCGAGATGGACGTGGAGGGATCAGCAACCACCGTGCCAAAAATAATCCATTGAAATTTATGGAGTTATTTTTGCGGTTGGGAATTTTTTGCAAAAATGCCGTGGAACTTCATGCAAATTTGCAGCTTTGTTCGGGGAGAGGCAGGCGCGGCGGTATTCACCGCGCCTGGGTCGTGGCTCAGAAGCGCATCGAGCCGGTTTCGACGAAACGCTGGTGCCAGGAGAGCGCCTCGCCCAGCAGATGCGGGGTGTCGCCGCCATATTGGCCGTTCTCGGCGCGGTTGAGGTAGTCCAGCAGCATCGGCTGGTAGTCGGGGTGGGCGCAGTTGGCGATGATCGCGCGGGCGCGCTGGCGGGCCGAGAGGCCGCGCAGATCGGCAAGGCCCTGCTCCGTCACCATGATCTGCACATCCTGGTTGATGTGATCGACATGCGAGACCATCGGCACGATGGCGGAGATGCTGCCGGCCTTGGCCATCGAGGGCGCCATGAAGATGGAGAGCAGCGCGCTGCGGGCGAAATCGCCCGAGCCGCCGATGCCGTTCTGCACGCGCGAACCCATCACGCGGGTGGAGTTCACGTTGCCGTAGATATCCGCCTCGATCATGGTGTTCATGGCGATGCAGCCCAGGCGGCGGACAACCTCGGGGTTGTTGCTCACCTCCTGCTGACGCAGCACGATATGCTTGCGCAGAAATTCCATGTCGGTGTTCAGGCGCTTCGCCTCGTCCACGCTCACCGAGAAGGCGGCGCCGGAGACAGCGCGCATCTTGCCCGAGCGCAGCATGGCCAGCATGCCGTCCTGAATCACCTCGGTATAGGCGACCAAATTCTCGAACGGCCCCTCGCTGAAGGCGGCCATCACCGCATTGGCCACATTGCCCACGCCCGATTGCAGGGGCGGGAGCGTCCTGGGCAGGCGGCCGCGGGCGGTTTCGTGGCGGAAGAACTCCATGAGATGCCCGGCGATCTGGCGCGCGCCGTCGTCCGTCTCGCGGAAGGAGGCGTTGAGGTCGGGCTCGTTGGTCAGCACCACGGCGCGCACCTTGGCCGGGTCCACCCGCAGCACGGTCTCGCCGATGCGGTCATCCACGTTGTGGATGGGCAGTATGGAGGCAGGCTGCACGTCGCCGGTCCAGATGTCGTGCATGCCCTCGATGGCCGCGCTGTGGTGGCTGTTGACCTCGATGATCACGGTCTTGGCCAGATCCAGCCAGGTCTTGTTGTTGCCGATGGAGAGCGTGGGCACGATGCCGCCATCCTCGCGGATCGCCGCCGCCTCGATGATCGCCACGTCGATCTCGCCGAAGAACCCGGCGCGCACCCAGGGGGCCACGCGGCTAAGGTGGGTGTCCACATAAGCGGTCTCACCGGCATTGATGCGGCCGCGCAGCTGGGCGTCGCCGTTATAGGGGATGCGGAAGCTGATCGCGTTCTCGCGAGCCAGGGCGCCGTCCAGCGCCGGGCTGGAGGATGCGCCGGTGAACAGCCGCACGGAGAAGGGCTCGCCCCGGCCATGCGCCTCGGCCGCACGCTGCGCCAAGGCGCGCGAGACAGCCTTGGGCGCGCCCGAGGGGGTGAACCCGCCACAGCCCAGGCTCATGCCGTCATTGATCAGCGCGGCGGCCTCTTCGGCCCCGCAAATCCGGCTGCTGAAAGCGGCGGATTTGACGCGGTCTTGTTCCATGCTTCGAACTCTTTCACTCTGTTAGGCTGGAATGGTGAGCGGTGCGATGCCCGCTCCTGAAGACGGCGGCCAAGGCTTGCATTGCGCGGTATTGGGTCCGGAATCCGTCCAAATTCAGCCGGTCCCGGCCACGCGCCTCACCTGAAAACATTGCCTCTCGCCTCTGCGTCCACAAGTCTACGGCGCGGCTTCTGACCTACCTGATGGAATTTGGCAACCAAGCGGAATAAATGACACTTTCATGTGATTGCATGCGATCCCTCGCCCCTCCCTCCTTCTCCTTGTCATGTTGCCAAGATGCTCAACTGGCATGAATTTTCCGCAAGGGGGTGGAAAGCAGCCTCAGCCCTTCCACATTGCGATGACAAGCTGATGGCTGAGCCGAAAGCGAGTGGCGGGGCCGTCCATAACAACAAGAGGGCAGCGCATGAGCGGGGTGGCATGGGGGCAGCTTTTTCATGGCAGTCGCAAGCCGGGAAGAGACGAAAAACAGGCGCATAAAATCCTGTTCGGCGCCATCCGGGTGCTTTGGTGGGGGGCCTGGGCGGTGCTGCTGGTCTTGCTCGGCTGGGCGGGGAGCATCGAGGCCCGCACCTCCTACCTGCAATCGCGTTTCTTCACCTGGTTCGATAGCGGGGTAAGCTTCAAGCCAGAGCCGGGCGCCAGTTCCTCCGTCCGCTTCCCGCTCTCCGGCCCACGCGACATCCTGCTCGGCTATACCGCCCTCCCCTCTATCATTCCCTCCCTGCAAGCGCATCAATTCCAAATCTCCGCCCAAGCGCGCTGGTCGCCACGGCTGGACTGGTTTGTTACCCAAGGGGGGTACGCGCTCTACACACCCAAGCTGCAAACAGGGCTCAGCCTTTACGACCGCAACGGAATCCCCCTCTTCACCGCCGCGTACCCCGAGCGTGTCTATACGAGTTTCAGCGATGTGCCGCCTTTGGTGGCCAACACGCTGACCTTCATCGAAGACCGCGACCTGCTCGACCCACAAAATCCGCTGCACGACCCGGCCGTCTCCTGGGGCCGCTTCCTCCTGGCCGCGGGCGGGCGTCTGGCGGGCATGGTCGATCGTCACTGGCAGCGCGGCGGGGCCAGCACGCTGGCGACGCAGATCGTGAAATTCAGCGACTCCCCCAGCGGCCGCACCGGGGATGCGGACGAGAAGCTGCGGCAGATGGCGACCGCCGCCGCCGCGGCCTATATGAACGGGCCGGACACCACGGCGGCCAGCCGCGCGATTCTGGTGACGTATCTCAACTCCACGCCGCTGGCCTCCAGCCCCGGCTATGGCGAGGTCATTGGCATCCCCGAGGCCCTCTCGGTCTGGTACGGCACGGACCCCACCGAGGCGAACGAGGTGCTGACCCGGCAGGATGTAAGCGCCCGGCAAGGGCTGATCTACCGCGAAGTGCTAAGCCTGATCCTGGCCGGGCAGCGCCCTGCGTTTTACCTGCTCCAGAACCGCCCGGCGCTGGAAAACCTGACGGATGCTTATCTTCGCCAGCTCGCCAAGGGGGGCGTTATCTCTCCTGCCCTGCGGGATTCCGCCCTTGCCGCGCGCCTGCCCTTTGCCGCCCCGCTGCCCCCGGCGGCGCCGCCTTCCTTCACTGCCGACAAAGCCACAGCCTGGCTGCAAACCGAACTGCTCTCCCGGCTGCATCTGCAAGACCTCTGGAGCCTCGACCATTACGATCTGACCGCCTATTCGACCATCGACCAAGCCGCGCAACAGCGTGTGACGACCGTGCTGACACAGCTGGGCAACCCGGCTTACGACCAGTCGCTGGGGCTGTATGGCAAGCTGATGCTGGCGACCGGCAACAACCCCGCGCTCATCAACTGGAGCTTCGTGCTTTACGAGCGCGTCGGCGATGCCAATTACGTGCGCATCCATGCCGACAATCTGAATCAGCCTTTCGACATCAATTCCGGGGTCAAGCTGCAACTTGGCTCCACCGCCAAGCTGCGCACGCTGATCACCTATCTCAACATCGTGGAGGCCCTGCACAACAAGCTCTCCGCACTGCCCGCCCCCGCCCTTCAGCACATCGCGGCAACCGCGCCGGATACTCTCACCGGCTGGGCCGCCGGCTATCTCGCCGCCAGCAACAACCGCGATTTGCAGCCGATGCTCGACGCCGCGATGCAGCGCAAATACTCCGCCTCTCCGGTCACCCTCTTCACCGGCGGCGGGCAGAACGCCTTCGGCAATTTCCAGCCCTGGGAAAACGACCTGAACCCGACAGTGGAATTCGCGTTCGAAAACTCGATCAACTGCGTCTTTGTCCGCCTGATGCGCGACGTCCGGGACTACTACACGACACAAAGCGGCGTCGATAAAACGCAGCTTCTGTCCGACCCGCACAATCCAGCGCGGCTGGCCTATCTGCAACGCTTCGCAGCGCAGGAGGGCGGCGGTTATCTCTATAATTTCTACACCGGATATCGTGGCCTCACGGCCGAGCAGGCGATGGAGCGGCTGGCAGGGCACACCCAGCCCATGGCCAGCCATCTCGCGGATATCTTCCTCGCCATCCACCCGAATGCCGGGCTGGCGGAGATGACGGCATTCCTGCAAGCGCATATGCCTAAACCATCTTTCGCTCAGCTCACACCCGAGAGGCTTGCCCAGCTTTACAGCGAATTCGCCAACGGCAAACTATCGCTCAACGACGAAGCCTATATCGCCAATATCCATCCGCTGGAGATCTGGCTCGTGCTGTATCTGCAAGCCCACCCCGGCGCCACCTGGCATGACATCTCCGCCGCCAGCCCCGCCGTGATCCAGCAATCCTATGCCTGGCTGTTCAAGCCGGATAAAACATTCCAGCAAAATGTCCGCATCTCCACCTTGCTGGAGCAGGATGCCTTCAAGGCCATCTGGAAGGATTGGCGGCGGCTGGGCTACCCGTTCGACCATCTCGTGCCCTCACTGGGCACGGCCATCGGCGCTTCTGGCGACAAGCCGGACTCACTGGCCGAGTTGGTGGGCATCATCCTCGCCAATGGCGCGCAACTGCCCAATGTCGATTTCAACCGCCTGAACTTCGCCGATGGCACGCCCTACCAGACCGACTTCACCAGCCATCCCACGCCCAAGCAGGTGCTCGACCCCGCCGTGGCGCAGACCGTGCGACAGGCCATGCTGGGCGTGGTGCAGAACGGCACGGCCAGCGCGCTGGCCGGGGCCTACCGCGCGCCGGATGGCAGCGTGATGCAGATCGGCGGCAAGACCGGCAGCGGCGATAACCGCTACCATATCTACGGCCCAGGCGGGGTGCCGAAGGGCGAACGGGTGGTGGACCGCACCGCAACTTTCGTGTTCTTCCTCGGCAACCGCTTTTTCGGCACGGTGACGGCCTATGTTCCAGGCCAGGCGGCGGCAGGCTTCAGCTTTGACAGCGCAATGTCCGTGCAGCTTCTGAAAGCCCTGAAACCGCAACTGGCGCCGCTGCTCTGGGCGCAAAAATAAACGATCGAGAGAAAGAGAATCAGTGGATTTCGATCTGATTGACGACCTGATCGACGCCGAAGACATACCACGCGTCATCCTCCGCGAGCTTACGCTCCGCTTGGCGCGGTACGCTGCCCGTCAATGTAACGGTGCGCCCGCGCGTGTATACGTGGATGCTCTCGGCATTGATGAAGGGATCCTTTTCCAGCACCTGCACCACAGTGTCCGTCACTGAGGCTTCGCTATCCTGCTCCGGCGGCGTAACGCCGATCCCGTTAATGACATCGCGGCTGCCCGGAACCCACCAGGCGAGCACACCGGCAATACGTTTCTCTCCAGGGCCGGGAACGTCGCCATCGAGCGTTATCACGCCATCATCAACACGTATCTCGATTTCGCCATCGGCTTCCGGCGGATTCTGCACCGTCTCCACCCGCCCTTTGGCGCGGACACGAATCACGCAGGATGCAAGGGCGATTTCCTGAACAAGCGCATCCCTCACCTGATTGAGCAGCTCACCATCTCCCATGGGCGAGGCCGGGTGGACGTGCAGCTTGTCGATGATCCTGTCCACACCGGGGACGCGCGCCACGGCTTCCAGCGCCAATTTCTTGCCCGCGATATGATCCACCTCGCCGCACATCGTCAGATCGCCATTGCACAAATCGAGATGGATTTGTCCATTCGGATGGACCCGCGCCTCACCTTGCAGAGCCGCACGCACCGCCTCAAGCACCTCTTGCCCGCTGATCATGACTGCGTCACCGTATGTGTCTTGATGTCGCCGCGCATCTCCCGCACGTAATCCTGCAACCTGCGCTGCGCCGCATCAAAAGCATCTTTGATTGCGACATGGATATCCTCATTCTCATGATGTTCGGCGGGTTCTCGCTTCACCACGATTTCGCGCCCCGGCACGATCAGGTCGATGCGGACGTGGTACAGATTACCCTGGTGGTGGCGCTTATGCGCGCGCTCCACCACCACCTTACAGGCGGTGATCCGGTTGAAGAAGGTTTCGAGATGGGCGACATGGTCACGGATCGAGTCTTCGATCCCCATCGGCTGGTCCATCCCCCGAAAGGCGATTTGAAGCTGCTCTTGCATGCTGGCCTCCTGAACGAGGCAGCAAAACTACACCAAACCGCCTCAGCAGCGGCGTTAATTTTAAATCAGAATGCATCGTGACAAGCCATGACAGCCTGCGCGATGGCGCCGCTGATATCGACAACCCTCAAGCGTTGTATTGCAATATCGGCTGGCGCGCGGAATGGCGGAACCGTGTTGGTGATGGTGATGCCGCTAATCTCCTTGGCGTTGAACAGCTCCGCCGCGCCGCCGATGAACAACCCATGCGCCGCCGCGGCAAACACTCGCAGCGCCCCGCCCTCGTGGCAGGCTTTGGCCGCGCGTACCAATGTGTTGCCGGTGCTGATGAGATCATCGACGATCACCACCACCTTGCCGCGCACGTCCCCTGCCAGCAGCTCGCCGCTGACCACGCCGGAGCTGCGGTATTTCTCCATATACGCGCTGCCGACGCCATGGCCGGTCAGCCCTTCCAGCGCCAGGCGGAACTGCTCGGCCCGCTTGGCCCCGCCCGCATCGGGCGAGACGGCGACGATCCTCTCATCGCGCAGCAACGGCGCGAAATGCGCGGCGAAGAGGGGCATCGTGTCGATATGCAGGACCGGGCAGCGGAAGGCGTTCTCGAACGCGGCAAGGTTGTGTACCTCCACGGCGATGACCCCATCCACACGCATCGCTTCGAAAAGTGTGGCGACATAGCGCGTCGTGATGGGGTCGTTGGGTTTGGTGCGCCTGTCCTTGCGGGCGTAGCAGAGATACGGCACCACGGCGGTGATACGCGCCGCCCCGGCATCGCGCAGCGCGCCGCAGAAGAACAGCAGGCGGCAGAGCTTGTCGTTGGCGGTTTCGTTGTCGTCGCCATGCAGGCTGTGCAGCACGAACACATCGTGCCCGCGTACATCCTGCAACGGCCTCGCCTTGTGCTCGCCATCCTCGAAATGCCGTTCCTCGTGCAAGGCGGGCGTCACCTCCAACCGGGCGGCCACGATCTCCGTCAGTTCGCGGCTGCCAGCCAGGCCGAACAAGGTAAGTGGGCGTGAACTCATGGCGCGCGCTCCTTCAGCAAGGCGATCACCTCGTTATCCTGGGTTTGCCCGAAATCCTGATAGAACTGCCCAACGGCGGCGAAATAGTCAGGCTCGTGCAGGCAGATCGTCTCATCAGCCTCATTTTGCAGCCGCCTTAGCGAGTCCGGCGGGGCCACCGGCACCGCCAGCACGAGACGCGCCGGATTGCGCCGCCGTACCGCGCGCAGCGCCGCCTTCATCGTCGCACCGGTGGCGATGCCGTCATCGACGATGATCGCAGTACGCCCCGCAACCTCGACAGGCGCGCGGTCACCCAGATACATTTGCCGGCGGCGCTCGATTTCCTCCAACGCCGCCGCTTTCGCCTGCGCCACATAGTCTTCCGATATGTTCAGGCTGCGGCGGATGTCTTCGTCGATCACAAGTTCCGGCTCTCCGCCATCGGCAATGGCGCCGAGCGCGTATTCCTCCTGGAACGGCACGCCGATCTTGCGCACCAGCACCAGATCCAGCGGTGCGGCCAGGGCCTTTGCGACCTCGAACGCCACGGGCACGCCGCCGCGCGGCAGCGCCAGCACCACGGGGCTCTGCGCCTTTAGGTATAACAGCCGCTTGGCGAGTTTCCTGCCGGCATCTTCGCGGTTGGTGAACAGCATGTCATGCCCCCGGCGGGCCGAGATGCCGCAGGAACCATTCCCGCGCCAACGCCACTACCTGTTCCAGAGCGCCCGGCTCCTCGAACAGATGCGTTGCCTCCGGCACCACCGCCACGCGGCGTTCGCAGCGCATCTGGCGGGAGGCGGCGCGGTTGAGCGCCAACACCTCCGTGTCGTCCCCGCCCACGATCAGCAATGTCGCGGATTTTACCGCGCCGAGGGCATCGCCCGCCAGATCCGGCCGGCCGCCGCGGCTGACCACGGCCCGCACATCCCGCCGCGCCGCCGCCCCCACCAGCGCCGCCGCAGCCCCCGTGCTGGCGCCAAAATAGCCCAACGGCATCGGCCAACCTGGGAGATTGGTCTCCAGCCACGAAGCCGCCTTGTTCAGCCGCGAGGCGAGCAGCGAAATATCGAACACATTGGCGCGGTCCTCGGCCTCGGCAATCGTCAGCAGGTCGAACAACAGAAAGGCGAACCCCGCGTCCCGCAGCGCCTCGGCCACGAACATGTTGCGCGGGCTGCCATGGCTGCTGCCGCTGCCATGGGCGAAGAGCACGATCCCTCGCGGTTTGCCTTCGGGCAGGCCAAGCACGCCCTCCCGCTCGAATGGCGGCAAGCGCACCTGGAGCGTATGGCTAGATTCGGACATGATCCTCTCAGCCCTTGTTTGGAAAAGAGTCCAAGCTCATCCGCCGCGTTTGCGCATTGATCCGCGTCAAGCCCCGCCCGTGAGGTACGAGGAAGCCTAGGCCCGCGGCGATGTGCCGGCGCGCCAGAGTCATCTTGCGCGCGGCCGCAGCCGGGTCCGTCTGGCGGGTAGCACTTCCCGCCAGGGCGTAGGCGCGCGTCCCCGCACGCAGGGCGAGGAATAAGGGCAATGCGCG
>DAIDJU010000013.1 GCA_027451225.1 Acidocella sp.
GACCTTGCCATCCAGGCCCAGCACCTTCACCGGCATGTTCACGGTCGCCTTGCCCTGCTCGACGCGGCCGGTCAGCACGCGGCCGAGGAAGGTGTCGGACTCCAGAATGGTGGCGACCATGGCGAAGGGCGCGTCCACGTCCAGCGCCGGGGCGGGCACATGGCTCAGGATCAGGTCGAAGAGCGGGGTCAGGCTCTCGCGCGGGTCGTCGAGATTGGCGACGGCCCAGCCCTGACGGCCCGAGGCGAACAGCATGGGGAAGTCCAGCTGCTCCTCGTTCGCGTCCAGCGAGGCGAACAGGTCGAACATCTCGTTATGCACGTCGTCCGGGCGGGCGTCGCCACGGTCGATCTTGTTCACCACCACGATCGGCTTCAGGCCGCGCGCCAGGGCCTTGCCCAGCACGAACTTGGTCTGCGGCAGCACGCCCTCGGCGGCGTCCACCAGGATGACCGCGCCATCCACCATGCTCAGGATGCGCTCGACCTCGCCGCCGAAATCGGCGTGGCCAGGGGTGTCGACGATGTTGATGCGCGTGTCCTTCCACACCACCGAGGCGACCTTCGCCAGAATGGTGATGCCGCGCTCCTTTTCCAGGTCGTTGCGGTCGAGCGCGCGCTCGGCCACGGCTTGGTGGGCGGCGAAGGCGCCGGACTGCTTCAGCAGCTGGTCGGTAAGTGTGGTCTTGCCATGGTCAACGTGTGCGATGATGGCAATGTTGCGGATTTTCGGCGCGGACATACAGAAACTACCCAATGGCTATCCCAAGCCGAATCACGGGGCGTTTGCCCCGTGGTTCGGTTTGGGCGGTGAGATTTGCGCACGGCATAGCGATATTGCCGCGCAAAAGCGAGGGTTAATTGCACATAGGCGCTCTGTGGCATCGTTGCGACTGTGGTTTTTTAGGTGTTTAGGGGTTAAAGCCTTGTCATCTGTGGTATCAGAACGGTGGCTTCACCAGAGGATGCGGTGCGTAAACTGTTGTTGTGCATAGGCGTTGTGGCCGGCATCGGCCAGGCGCGGGCGGATGTGCCGCCAGGTGCTGCCTGCACTACGGCGGGCCACCAGGCCGAGCAGGACGGCGCACTGCCCACCAATCTGCTGCTCTCCATCGGCATGGTGGAAAGCGGCCACCCCGACCCCGCGACCGGCCACATGGCCCCCTGGCCCTGGACCGTGAACGCCGACGGCAACGGCCAGTACTTCCCCACCAAGGAGGCCGCGATGGCCTTCGTGCGCTTTGCCCAGGAATCGGGGGCGCGGGATATCGATGTCGGTTGTTTCCAGATCAGCCTGGAGAGCCACCCGGACGCCTTCGCCTCGCTGGACGAAGCCTTCGACCCCGGCAAGAACGCCGCCTACGCCGCGCGCTTCCTCTCGCAACTGAAGGGGCGAACCGGCTCCTGGACTACCGCCATCGCCGATTACCACTCCGCCTTGCCGGATTTGGGGCTGCCGTATCAGCGCCTGGTGCTGGCGGCGTGGAAGCGCATGGGCAATCTGCCCTTCAACTTCACCGCCGATGTGCAGGAGGCCAGCTACATTCCGCCGCCGGATAATGTGGCCATCATCCAATCCGCGGCGGCGAAGCGCATCCACGTCTACACCTCCAGCCAGCCGATGGACGCCGCCTGGCGTCCCGGCCTGCCGCATGTGTACGAAGGCGATTAGCACCAAAAAAGGGCCCCGTTTGGGGCCCTTTTCCGTGTCGTGGATTAGATTTCCAGCAGCAGGCGGCGCGGATCCTCCAGGGACTCCTTGACGCGAACCAGGAAGGAGACAGCCTCGCGGCCGTCGATGATGCGGTGGTCGTAGGACACGGCCAGATACATCATCGGGCGGATCACCACCTGACCATTCACGGCCACCGGGCGCTCCTGGATCTTGTGCATGCCCAGGATGGCGGATTGCGGCGGGTTGATGATCGGGGTGGACATCAGCGAGCCGTACACGCCACCATTGGTGATGGAGAAGGTGCCGCCGGAGAGCTGTTCCAGCTTCAGCGTGCCTTCTTTCGCCGCCTTGGCGAAGCTGGCGATCTCCGCCTCGATCTCGGCGATCGACTTCTGCTCGGCATCGCGGATCACGGGGACCACGAGGCCGGAGGCGCCGCCAACGGCGATGCCCATGTTCACGAACTTCTTGTAGACGATCTCGTCACCGTCGATCTCGGCGTTAACGGCCGGGAACTCGGCGAGAGCGGCGCAGACGGCCTTCACGAAGAAACCGTTGAAGCCCAGGCGGATGCCCTTGTGCTTCTTCTCGAA
>DAIDJU010000014.1 GCA_027451225.1 Acidocella sp.
GCTGAAGGAAAAGCTGGTGAGGGAGGTTACGCAAGCCGTCACCTCCTCCATCGGCGCCCCCAAGGAGGCCGTCCGCGTCATCCTCCGCGAAGTCCCGCCTTGGCACTTCGCCGCAGGCGGCGAACTTAAGGGCAGGCCGCCCGAAGCGACGGAATGAACCCCGAGATCGGCAAATCCATAGCCGCCGGCAAGATCCTCACCAACTATCACGATGTTGGTGAGGGCTTCCCGGCGGTTTTGATTCACGGCTCCGGCCCCGGCGTTTCCGCCTGGGCGAATTGGCGCCTGAACATCGCCCCGCTCGCCCAACACCGCCGCGTCATCGCGCCGGACATGGCGGGCTTCGGCTTCACCCAGCGCCCTCAGGGCGTGGTGTACGGCAAATCCCTCTGGCTCAACCATCTGTCGGATTTTCTCGACGCCTTGGGCCTGGAACAGGTCGATCTTATCGGCAATTCCTTTGGCGGCGGCTTGGGCCTTGCCTTCGCGCTCAAATACCCGGAGCGCGTGCGCCGCTTGGTGCTCATGGGCAGTGTAGGCGTCAGCTTCCCCATTACGCCGGGGCTGGACGCCGTCTGGGGCTATCAGCCTTCGCTGAAAGCCATGCGCGAACTGCTTGACATTTTCGCCTATGACCGCAGCCTGGTGAACGACGAGTTGGCCGAGCTGCGCTACCGCGCCTCCATCCGCCCCGGCTTTCAGGAGAGCTTCTCCGCCATGTTCCCCGCCCCGCGCCAGGCCGGTGTGGACGCCCTCGCCTCACCGGAAGCCGACATCGCCAAACTCCCGCACGAGACCTTGATCATCCATGGCCGCGAGGACCGGGTGATCCCGCCCGAGGCCAGCCAGCGTTTATTCGCGCTCATCCCCCGCGCCGAGTTGCACATGTTCGGCCGCTGCGGGCATTGGACACAGATCGAACACACAAACCGCTTCAACAGCCTTGTGGATTCGTTCCTGACGGCCTGAAGATCTTCATCACCTCCCGCCCGATCTGGGCGGGGGTGTACTTGCCCGGCCTGTACCAGTTGCACAGGCTGTTGAGCTGCGTGAGCAGGCAGATGCGGTAGATCTTCCGATCAATCCCCTCACCCAGCGGCACATCCCGCACCAGCCGGTCGAACAGCGCCTCGAAACGGTCGCGCGTCTCAATCAACTGCCCGCGCAACTCCGGCGGCAGCTGATAAAAATCGTTCATCAGCGGCATGGTGATGGAGGCCGGGTCGAGCTGCAATTCCGCCAACGTCACGCTCGCCTGCTCCAGCCGCTCCCAGGGTGAATCCAACCCCGCGATCGCCGCCTCAATCCTGTCCGCCGCGTTTTGCAGCGCGATGTTGTGGATCTTCACGAACAGCGCGTCCTTGGACTTGATGTGGTGGTACAGCGACCCGCCCAGCAGCCCCACGCGCTCGCCAATGTCGCGGATCGACGCGCCATGATACCCCCGCTCGGCGAACAAGGCGGCGGCGGCGTTCAGAATATCCAGCATGCGCCCGCTCACGTCCTCCGGGGCCACGGCCCGCTCGTTCGTGTTCCTCTGGCGCCCGTGTTTCGCAGGGTCTTTTGTCATCGTCTTTCCATTCTTAATTCAGCGCGCAGCCATGCGCCATACACCGCCTGCTTGACTGTAACGACCGTTTGATACATACGCAGACCAGACCGCGGCCGAAAGATGCGCGGCGCTGAAAAAACCAGTTCAAGAATGAGGTTCCGCCGTGGATTACACCCCGCCGCTCGACGATCTCCGTTTCCTGCTCACCCAGGCGATCGACACCAGCGAACTCTCCACCCTCTTCGCTGAACAGGGCTTCGATAACGATCTCGCCCTGACCCTGCTCGAAGAAGCCGGGAAATTTTGCGCCGAGGTGATCGCCCCCCTCAACCTCCCTGGCGACGCCACCGGCTGCCGCCTGGAAGACGGCAAGGTCATCACCGCCCCAGGCTTCGCCCAGGCTTACGCCACCTATGCCGAGGGCGGCTGGTGCGGCCTCTCCGCCGAGGAGGAATATGGCGGCCAGGGCCTGCCCCGCACGCTGCAATTCCTGGTCGACGAGATGCTCTCCGGCGCCAATCTCTCCTTCGGCCTGTTCCCCGGCCTCACGCGCGGCGCGGTGGAGGCCATCGTCGCCCACGCCTCGGACGAGCTGAAGCAGACCTACCTGCCCAAGATGATCTCCGGCGAATGGACCGGCGCCATGGCGCTCACCGAGTCCAACGCGGGCACCGATCTCGGCCTGCTGCGCTCCAAGGCCCTGCCGAACGGCGATGGCAGCTACGCCATCACCGGCACCAAGATCTTCATCTCCTCCGGCGACCATGATTTCGGCGGCAACGTCATCCATCTGGTCCTGGCCCGCCTGCCGGACGCACCCGAAGGCGTGAAGGGCATCTCCCTGTTCCTCGCGCCCAAGTTCCTCGTCAACGAGGATGGCAGCCTGGGTGCCCGCAACAGCTTCTCGGTGGGCTCGCTGGAGCACAAGATGGGCATCCACGCCCAGCCGACCTGCGTGATGAACTACGACAGCGCCAAGGGTTGGCTCGTCGGCGAGCCGGGCCGCGGCCTGAACGCCATGTTCACCATGATGAACGCGGAGCGCCTGTTCGTCGGCCTGCAAGGGCTGGGCATCGCCCATGCCGCCTATGGCAAGGCCGTGGCCTACGCCAAGGACCGCCTGCAAGGCCGCGCCCCCGGCGATTCCCGCGCCCCCGCGCCCATCATCGGCCACCCGGATGTGCGCCGCATGCTGCTCACCATCCGCGCCTTCACCGAGGCCGGGCGTGCCCTGGCGGTGTGGACCGCCATCCGCATGGATGTCGCCCATCACCACCCCGCTGCCGCCGAGCGCGCCAAGGCCGACGCCCTGGTCTCCCTGCTCACCCCGGTCATCAAGGCCGCCTTCACCGATTTCGGCTTCGAATCCACGGTGATCGCGCAGCAGGTCTTCGGCGGCCATGGCTATGTGCATGAATGGGGCATGGAGCAATTCGTGCGCGACGCCCGCATCGCCCAGATCTACGAAGGCACCAACGGCGTGCAGGCGCACGACCTCGTGGGCCGCAAGCTGGGCCTGGCCAACGGCAAGCTGGTGCATGAGTTCTTCGACCTCATCGCCGCCGAGCTGGCCGAGGCCCGCGCCGTGGGCGGCATCGACGACATCACCGCCCCGGTGGAAGCCGCCCTCGCCCGCCTGCGGGACGTGACCACCCGCGTCCAGGCCCGCAATGTGGACATCGCCGAAACCGGCGCCGCCGCCTGCGACTATCTGCGCTTCTTCGCCCTGGTCAGCTTCGGCTGGATGTGGGCGCGCATGGCCGCCACCGCCACCAAGGGCGGCGACACGCCGCTGCACGAGGCCAAGCTCGCCGTGGCGCGCGTGTTCGTCGGCCGCCTGCTGCCGCAAACGGCGGCGCTGGAAGCCGCCATCGACAACGGCGCGGCCTCGCTGCTGCAACTCGCCGCCGATCTGTTCTAAGCTAAACCGAATGGCCGTCTTGACCGGCGTCAAGGCGGCCATTCCCAAAATACCGAAAAGCAACAAACCAATATGGGATGAGGACCTGAGAATGAGCGAGCTGCTGCACTCTATTTTCGAAACCGATCTGGACAAGAACCCGGCGAATTATGTGCCGCTCTCACCGCTCAGCTTCCTGCGCCGGGCGGAGCGCGTCTTCCCCGCCAAAACCGCCGTCACCCATCACGACCGCAGCTATAATTACGCTGAATTCGCCGAGCGCGTGCGCAAATTCGCCACCGCCATCAAGGCCAGCGGGGTAAAGCCCGGCGAGTGCGTGGCCGTGCTGGCCCCCAACGGCCCGGTGGCGCTGGAGGCGCATTACGCCGCCCCGCTGGCGGGCACCGTGCTGTGCATGATCAACACGCTGCTCGACTCCGCGGCCATCGCCTTCATCCTCGAACATTCCGAGGCCAAGCTCTTCCTGGTGGACCGCGAATGGGCCCCCAAGGCGCGCACCGCGCTGGAGCAGCTCGGCCACACCATCCCGGTGGTGGAGATCGCCGACGAAGCCGCCCCCGCCGGGCTGACGCTGGACGCCCCGGAATACGAGGACTGGATCGCCCCGCACGCCCCCGCCGACTGGGCGCTGCCGGACGATGAATGGAAGGCCATCGCGGTCAACTACACCTCCGGCACCACGGGCAACCCCAAGGGCGTGGTGTACTCTCATCGCGGCGCGTATCTCGGCGCGGTGGGCATCGCGCTTACCATGGGGCTGACGCGCAACAGCAAATATCTGTGGACGCTGCCGATGTTCCACTGCTCGGGCTGGACGCTCACCTGGGCCGTGACCGCCGTGGGCGGCACGCATGTCTGCCTGCGCAAGGTCGAGGCCGCCGCGATCTTCAACCACATCGCGCGGCACGATGTAACGCATATGTGCGGCGCGCCGATCGTGCTGGGCATGCTCATCAACGCCCCCGCCGAGCAGCGCAAGCCCCTGCCCCACCGCGTGCTGGTGGCCACCGCCGGAGCCGCCCCGCCGAGCGCCATCATCGAGGGCACGGAGCGCCTGGGCTTCCGCGTGCATCACGTCTACGGCCTCACCGAGGTCTACGGCCCTTCCGCGAATTGCGAGATCCAGCCGAGCTGGCCGGCGCTGGACGTCACCCAGCGCGCCAAGCTGATGTCCCGCCAGGGCGTTCCGGGGGCGACGCAGGAGGATCTCACCATCCTCGACCCCACCGGCAAGCCGGTGCCGATGGACGGACAGACTCTCGGCGAACTCGCCTTCCGCGGCAATGTGGTGATGAAGGGCTACCTGAAGAACCCCAAGGCCACGGCTGAATCGTTCAAGAACGGTTGGTTCCTCACCGGCGATCTCGGCGTGCTGCACCCGGATGGCTATGTCGAGATCAAGGACCGCTCGAAGGACATCATCATCTCCGGCGGCGAGAACATCTCCTCGCTGGAGGTGGAGGACGTACTCTACCGCCACCCGGCGGTGCGCGAGGCCGCCGTGGTGGCAGCGCCCGACGAGAAATGGGGCGAGGTGCCACTGGCCGTGATCACGCTGAAGGACGGCATGGACGCCACCGAGGCCGAACTCACCGCATTCTGCCGCGAGCATCTGGCGGGCTTCAAAATTCCCAAGAAGTATATCTTCGGCGACCTGCCCAAGACCTCTACGGGCAAGATCCAGAAGCATCTGCTGCGCAAGCTGGCGCAGCCGGGCTAAGAGCCAAGCGTTCGTGGGGGCTTTTTGAAAAAAGCCCCCACACCACCAAAAACTTTTAAAACTCTTTAAGCCTTTATGCGCTCCATCTTCGCGTCATACAGCGGCGCCAGATGCACCGTCGCGGGCACGCGCTCGCCCGCCACTTCCAGCTCGTAAGCGCCGGAGAGCACGAAATCCTCGTCCACCCCAGCCGGGTTGCGCACATAGCCAAGCCCGATCGGCTGGCCCAGCGTATGGCCAAACCCGCCCGAGGCCAGCCAGCCCACACGCACGCCATCGCGGTAGATGGTCTCGCGGCCCAACAGGATCACCGAAGGGTCATGCACCGTGAAGCTGGCCAGCAGCTTCTTCACGCCGTTGCGCTTCTGCGCCTCCAGCGCCTCGCGGCCCAGGAAGGGCGTGGCCTTCCTGAACTTCACCGCCCAACCGAGCCCGGCCTCCAGCGGCGTGTAATCCGGCCCGATATCCCCGCCCCAGGCGCGATACCCCTTCTCCAGCCGCAACGTCTCGATGGCCCTGTACCCGGCATTGGCGATGCCAAACTCCGCCCCCGCCGCCATCAGCGCCTCGTACAGCGCCGCGCCGAATTCCACCGGCACATGCAGTTCCCAACCCAGCTCGCCCACATAGGTCACGCGCAGCGCCAGCACCGGCGCCCCCGCCACGCTGAGCTTGCGGCATTGGCCGAAGGGGAAGCCCGCATTCGAGACATCGTCCGCCGTCAGCTTCTCCAACACCAGCCGCGCCTTCGGTCCCATCAGGCTGAACACGGCGTTGGCGGAGGTCACATCCACCAGATGCGCGTCCATCCCCGCGGGGATGTTGCGGCGGATCCAATCGGCGTCATGCGTGGCGAAGCCCGTGCCGGTGACGATGTAGAACTCCGTCTCGGACACCCGCGCCACGGTGAGATCCGCCTCGATCCCGCCGCGCGAATTGAGCATCTGCGTATAGGTCAGGCTGCCCGGTTTCTTCGCCACGTCATTGGCGCAGATCCAGGAGAGTGCGGCCTCGGCATCGCGCCCCACCAGCATGAACTTGGCGAAGGAGGTCTGGTCGATCACCCCCACGGCCTCGCGGATGGCCTTATGCTCACGCGCCACGGCGCTGAACCAGTTGGGGCGCTTATAGGTGTACTGATCCTCCGCCACCTCGCCGGCGTCCGCGAACCAGTTTGGCCGCTCCCAGCCCAGCTTCTCGCCAAACACCGCCCCTTGCGCCTTCAGCGTGGCGTAAAGCGGCGAGCGGCGCAGCGGGCGGCCCGTGGTGAATTCCTCGGACGGATAAGCCACGGTGTAATGCCGCGCATAGGCCTGCAACGTGCGCTCGCGCACCCATTCCACATCCTGATGGTTGCGCCCAAAGCGGCGAATATCCACCGGCCACAGATCGTAAGGCGGCTCCCCGCCCGCGATCCATTCCGCCAGCACCTTGCCCGCCCCGCCGCCCGAGGCGATGCCGAACGCGTTGAACCCGGCCCCCACGAAGAACCCGCGCAGTTCCGGGGCCTCGCCCAGAATGAAATTGCCATCCGGCGTGAAGCTCTCAGGCCCATTGATGAGCTGCTTGATCCCGGCCGTTTGCAGCGCGGGCACGCGGCCCATCGCCAGTTCCATGATCGGGGTGAAATGGTCGAAATTCGAAGCGAGCAACTGGAACTCGAAATTCTTCGGAAAGCCCTTCTTGGCCCAAGGAATCGGGTTCGGCTCATACCCGCCCATCACCAGCCCGCCGACTTCTTCCTTATAGTAGGTAAGCCGGTCCGGGTCTCGCAGCGTCGGCAGGTCGGAGCTCACGCCATCGATCCGCTCCGTCACCATATATTGGTGCTCCACCGAGACCAGCGGCACATTCACCCCCGCCAGTTGCCCCAGCTCGCGCGCCCATTGCCCGGCACAGTTCACCGCCACCTCGCAGGCGATGCGCCCCTGATCCGTCAGTACCGCCACCACGCGGCCCTTCTCGATCTCGAAGCCCGTGACCTCCACGTTCTCGAA
>DAIDJU010000015.1 GCA_027451225.1 Acidocella sp.
TCGATGAGGGAAGCGGTCAGCGCCCGGTGGTTGACCATCGAACCGGAGCGCGGGCGCCAGGCGGTGCGTGTGTGGCGTTCAAACTGCTCGGAGGCCTGGTCGCGGAAGAATTCCAGGCAGTCGCGACGCTCCAGCAATGTCTGCCCCTCGGCCGTCAGCCGTTCGAGTTCAACCGAGCGGATTTCTGAGCCATCCTGCTCCTTCTGGCTGCGCCTCTGGGCCTGCTCGTTATCGTCGAGCTGCCGTTCAATCCGTCCGGCGGCGCGGTGGAACATATTAACCGTGGCCCAGAGCAATTCCTCGAGGTCAGGCTCCAGGCGCGTGTCCGTCAGGGTCGCTTTGAGCGCATCAAAGATATCTGCGACGGCACCTGCGATCAACGGCGCTTCGGGCAAGGGCCTGGGGTCGGGTTCGTCCTGGCCGGGGTGGTAGCCATAGAGTTGCAGCTCGCTGAGGATATGCGCGGTGGGTGAAGACTCGTGGGGTGGCTCATAGCCGGTGTCGTCATCGTCGCGGGTCATGGGATGCTCCTGTTTGCCGGAAGCCCGCGCCCATCGCGGCCTTCCATGGCGATCCAGGCCGTGGGCGGTGGCGGCCCGCACGCATCGCGCCGGAGCGCAGCGGAGGATGGCGGCGGGGCCGCTATTTTGCTTCGCGCTGCAAAGCCCCGGGCATCGCATGGCATGATCAATGTTGCCGATCATGCCCCGGGGCGGCGGAAAATAGCGGCCCCGCCGCCATTGCGGGCCGCCGCCGCACGCGGCACAGAGCGCCCTCTCGGAAGGCCGGCGGCGCGGCCGCCCGGCAGAAAGGGGCATGAAGTGCCCGGCGGTGGCGATAATCCCGGCGTTGGCGGGCCGTCACTCGCCAATCCGCTGCGTAAAATCTCAGCCGCACGCCATGAAGCGGACGGCATCCTCTGGCGCCAATTGGACCCGCAGATGTGCCCGCAATTCGGCGAGGCCAAGCACGCGGAGGTCATCGTTGAAATCGCCAAGGCGGGGCGAGAGCGTGATCGCCTCGACCCCGGCGGCAATTGCGCGTCCGGTCAAACCTGCCACGGCGCGGTCACCAGCCGCATCGGCGTCACGGGCGATATAAAGCCGCCGCAGCCCAGCGGGGAGCAGCAGGGCCGCCAGATGCCCGGCCGAGAGTGCGGCCGCCATCGGTATGGCGGGCAGCATGCTACGCAACGACAGCATGGTCTCGATGCCTTCCCCCGCTACGAGCAAGCCAAGCTCCGGTCCGTTTTCCAGTCCTGCCATGGTGCCAAACCGCACGGCATGACCAAGCAGCAGCCCCAGCGCCCGGCGTGGAACTGCCAGCGGTGCTTTGCCCAGCCGGATGGGATCGAGCGGATCAAACCCGTCAGGATCAAGCCAGGTGCGCTGGATGCCGGTGATGGTGCCCTCGAGGTCCGTCACCGCCCCGATCAAAGCGGGCCAGGGTTCTGGCGATGCATCCGGGGTCGCGCGATAGAAACAGCGCGGATGGAAACGTAACGCGCCAATCCCCGTAAGTGCCGCCGCCGTGATGCCGCGCCTGTTCAAATAGCTTTCAGCAAGGGTGCCCAAGAGCGGCTGCGCCATGCCAAATAACCGCCTGGCAGCGTGTTGGGCCTTGGCTGCATCAGGGGCAGTATCGAAGCCATCATCCACCAGCGCCTCGGGGACGGCACAGGCACCCGGTAAACTCGGCACCTGACCCTGAGGGGGATGACTGTGGTGATTGTATCTCGCCTCATGATCATTCCCCGCCAGCCCCAAAAACCGCCGCGCCTCCGCGGCCACGTCCCGGAACTCGATCAGGCCACAACGCTCCCGGATCAAATCCAGCAAATCGCCATGCGAGCCCTCGGCGGCATCCTGCCAACGCCCCGCGGCCCCCTTGCCCTTGCCGCCGCCACTGAGCCGCACAAACAAAGACCGCCCCGGCGTGTTATGCACATCCCCCACCAGCCAATAACGCCCCTCGCGCCGCCCGGCGGGCAGATAATGCCGGCACACCGCCTCGACCTGCTGCGCCAGCATTTGCGCCAGCTCCGCCGCCGGCATGGAAAAATTATGCTTGGGCATTGTTGTCCCTCCATCGCTACAGATTGCCCATCAATCGGGCGCCACCCTCGGCGTTGGGCCGAACAGCGCAGCCTATCGTTCCGCCCTGCCCGCGCGCTATCTTCCGAATCGGAAGTGCGCCTGGCCACCGCACCCCTCGAAAATCTTCCACTCGGCTGGGCTTCATGCTATACATGACCATCTAATTGGTCAGGAGCATCCCATGAACAGCGTCAATCTCGCCGACGCTAAGGCGCATCTAAGCGAGCTGGTCGAACGGGCCGCCGCGGGGGAGGCTGTGGGAATCACCCGCCGGGGCAAGCCGGTGGCACAGATTGTCTCCGCCGATACGCCGCGCAAACCGGTCAGTCTCGATGCCCTGCGCGCCGTGACCGCCGCCATGCCGAAACAGGCAGAGCCCGCGCGTGAGGCCATCCGCAAGATGCGCGATGAGGCGCGTTATTGAGCCTGTATCTCGACACATCGCTGCTGGTCGCCGCCCTGACCAATGAAGCCGAGACCGAGCGCATGCAGGCCTGGCTGGCCGCACAACCAGCCGGAGACCTCGCCATCAGCGATTGGGTGGTCACCGAATTCTCCTCGGCCTTATCGATCAAACTGCGCACCGGCCAGTTGCAACCGGCGCACCGTGCCGATGCCCTGGCCATGTTCACACAATTGGCGGCCGAAAGCTTTCGGCAATTGGCCGTCAGCGGGCTGCAATTCCGCACCGCTGCCCGCTTCGCGGATCAATACACGCTGGGCTTACGCGCGGGCGATGCTTTGCATCTCGCCATCTGCGCGGATCACGGCGCCACGCTATGCACGCTTGACCGCCGACTTGGCGAAGCCGGTGCAAAGCTGGGCGTGAAGACTCTGCTTCTCTGACAAACGCCCACGCAAAATGGGCCGTACCCCACCGGGTCCGGCCCATCTGCATTGGTCGCTGAGTCTTCAAGCGATTCCCAGACATTCAATCAATCGCCCTCCTGCCCGGCGATATCGGCAAGACAGTCCGACAGAAACTCCATGGTCGAGCAGCCTTTGATGGCATCGGCGGTGATGAACAGCGCCATGCCGCCAAAACCATCGGCACGCATCTTTGAACAGGTGAACGCTGTCGTCACGGTGATGTAACGCAGTTTGGCGGAACGCCGC
>DAIDJU010000016.1 GCA_027451225.1 Acidocella sp.
GCACGGCGCAATGCCGCGCTAATCCGGGAGCAGCCCGAACAGGTGCTGACCATTTTGACAGGTGAGAAGAGCGTGTTTGACCGGCAGGACATCGCGCGGGCGCTGCATCGGTATATCGGGGAGGCCGAGGAATTCCAGAACGCGCTGGCGAAAGTCATGGCGTCGCCGGCGCTGGTGGAATTGCAGCCGGAAATGGTTCGCGCTGGCGGCGCTGAGGGCGAACCTGGTCATGATCGCGGCCGCGTGATCGAGCCGGCGCGCTATTCGACGCGGGAGATGGTGGCGATTGAGCGGGAGATGGCGGTGAGCGCCGACCGCATGGCCGAACGCCGGGATCATGGGGTGGCGGGGCGGCATGTGGCGGCCGCGATTGCCGCTCAGGAGCAGGCCGGAATCAAGCTGGCGGCGGAGCAGGTGGCGGCGATCGAGGCGGTGACTGGGCCGGCGCGCATTTCTGTGGTGGTCGGTCTGGCGGGTGCGGGCAAAAGCACGATGCTGGCGGCGGCGCGGGAGGCGTGGGAGGCGCAGGGTTACCGGGTGCATGGCGCGGCGCTGGCGGGCAAGGCGGCCGAGGGGCTGGAGGAGTCTTCCGGCATTGCCTCACGGACGCTGGCGTCATGGGAGCGGGGTTGGGAACGAGACTTTGATAAGCTCGGGCCGCGCGACGTGTTCGTGATCGACGAGGCCGGGATGGTGGGCTCGAAGCAGCTCTCCCGGTTCATCACTGAGGCGGACCTGGCCGGGGCCAAGATCGTGCTGGTGGGCGATCCCGAGCAGTTGCAGCCGATCGGGGCGGGGGCGGCGTTCCGGGCTGTGGCTGAGCGGGTTGGTTGTGTGGAGCTGGAGGGGATTCGGCGGCAGCGCGAGGCGTGGCAGCGGGCGGCGTCGGTGGATTTTGGCCGGCATCGCACCGCTGAGGGGCTGGCGGCTTATGCCGAACGCGGGGCGGTCCGGTTTGAGGCCACGGGGGAAGAGGCGCGCAACGCCATCGTGCGCGATGTGATGGCCGACATGGATTCGCGGCCGGAGGGCTCGCGGCTGGTGCTGGCGCACCGGCGCACCGATGTTGCGGCGCTGAATGACGCCATCCGCGATGCAAGGCAGGGGCGCGGCGAGCTGACCGGCGAGCTGGTCTACCAGACCAGTGAGGGGGCGCGGGCGTTTGCCACTGGCGACCGGGTGTTGTTCCGCGAGAACAACCGGGAGCTGGGTGTGAAGAACGGCATGCTGGGTACGGTGGCACAGGCTACCGAGGGGCATTTGTCGATCCGGCTGGATTCCGCTCAGGGGCCTGGTCTGGGCGGAGTGGCTCAAGGTTCCGGCGGTTCGCAGAACCGTTGGAATGGCCACGGAGGGCGGGCAGTCTCGGTCTCGATGGCGGATTACGCGGCGGTGGACCATGGCTATGCGACCACCATCCATAAGAGCCAGGGGGCAACGGTGGACCGGGCCTATGTGCTGGCCTCCGGCACGATGGACCGGCACATGACCTATGTGGCTATGACCCGGCACCGCGACGGGGTGGTGCTGTATGCCGATCGGTCCGAATTCAGCGACCTGGGCGCGCTCACGGCGCGGCTGTCGCGGTCCCAGGCCAAGGAAACGACGCTGGATTACGACCGGGCCGGGTATGCCCAGCGCCGGGGGTTCGCCCTGCGAGGAACCGAGAGCGAGATTTTGGTTCCGGCGGCGATGCGCGAGCAGCAGGTGCCGGAACCCCTCCGTGAGAACCTTGGATCACTCCGCCCGACGCGGGACCAGGATGCGACGGTACGGCCGACGCTGAAGCGCGGCATGTTCGATGGCCTGAAGCTCAGCACCGGCCGCCAATCGGTCGAGGCCGGCCCCGCCCAGGTACGGGCCGATCCGGCCGTGCGGCTGGAGCAGGCGATGGAGCGTTACGCACGGGCCTGGTCCGATATCGGGCTGATGCGCGCGGAAAACCTGCCCGTGCTGGATTCACAAAAGCAGACGTTGCGCGAGGCGGGTGCGGCCCTTGATGAAATCCGGCCGGGTGCGTTGCGCGATTTGCGGGCGGCCTTGGCCTATGAGCCCACTACCAAGAGGGCGATGACCGAATTGCAAGGACGGGAGCGGGCCGCGCAATTGGTGGCCGGGATCAAGCACGAGGAACGGGTGAACCGGGAACCGGAGCTGTATGCCGCGCGATTGGTGAAGGTTTGCCAGCGCCTAGAGGCGCGGCATGAGCAGCTCGGCGGCTGGGATCAGGCCGAAGCCCGCGGCAAGGTTGCGGCCGAGCTGAAAAGCATCGCCGGTGCCCTGAAACGCGATCCGCAGCTTGAGTCGGTGATGCGGGCGCAGGCCAAGACGCTGGGGATTACACCCGGTTCCTGGCTGGGCCGGGTGCTGCAAGCGCCGACCGTGGAGCGGGCGATAGGTCAGAGCATCGGGCCGGGGTTCGGGCAAGAACGTGGGCTGGGGCTGTGAACCGCTAAAGCAGGGAGAGGCAAGACATGGGCGGTGATTTGGACGACGACCAGGCGAACGATCCGGCACGGGCGTTTGAGGATTTGCGGGCAGAAGTGTCCGTCATGCGCCGGGCCGTCGAGGCGCTGCCTGGCGTTCTAATCGACAGCCTGCCCCCGTCGCCGCCGGATTACCGGAGCGATGTCGGGAAAGTCGCCCAGGCGCTGGCCGTCGTTGTTGGCCGGCTCGATGTGATTGAAAAGCATTCGGCGCTGCGGCTGACGCCGGAGCAGCACCGGCAAGCCATTGCCCGAGAGGGCAATGAGCTGATGCGCGATGCGGCGGGCGCGCTCCAGGCCGCCACGCAGGAGCAGAACCGCGTTCGGGGCGAGCTGGCTGGTATGATCGGCACGATGCGGGGGCAAGATTCACAGTGGAACAGGGTGTTCTATACCGGCCTCGTGGCGTGTGTCGCAGGTATACTGCTATCGCCCTTCCTGGCCAGCGTTTTGCCGTTCGGACTGAACGGGCAAGTCGCGGCCCTTGTCATGCGAGACAGCCGCTGGGGCGCTGGGTGGGATTTGCTCCGTGCCGCCAATCCTGGAGATGCGAGTGATGCGGCTGCTGGATATAATCTTGTGCAAGCCAACCGGGCGGCTCTTGTCGCTTGCCTCCATGAAGCCATCAAGGAAGAAAAAGATCAGAAATGTACCCTCATGGTGAAGGCGAAATAGGGGTAGTAGGGTCCGTATAGCGCGGCTGATCGTCTCAGTCAGGGGGGCAATTTCTCACTTCGCCCGACAGGGAGCACCAGCGTATATTGACGAAAATGGGCTCCATATTTAGGTGGGGCATTAGAGATGGCTGTTACTTGTCGTCATTTTCTTGG
>DAIDJU010000017.1 GCA_027451225.1 Acidocella sp.
CTCACGGACCAATGCCTCATAGCCGCCGTACGCATCGGCCTGGATGGTTCCCTCGTATCCCGCCAAATGCTCGCGTGGACGCTCACCCTTGCGGTCGGGGCTGAAGCGGTACCAGGCGGCCGGCGCGCGTGACCCCTGCCAACTTCGTTCATCCGCCAGATACACCCACACGCGCCCGGTTCGGGTTCGACCAAGCCCAGGGCTGAGCAGCGGCACTGGCGTATCATCCGTGTGGATCACCGGCGCCGTTTTCACATGGGCACCGATCATCGCCGCCAAAGGCGCCAGCCACCAGGCCGCATGACCCACCCAATCGGCGAGGGTCGCGCGTTCGATCTCCACGCCTTCGCGCGCCAGAATGGCGGATTGGCGGTAAAGCGGCAGGCCATCGAGATATTTGCTCACCACCACATGCGCGAGTAGGCCGGGGCCGGGGCGCCCCTTCTCGATCGGCAAATCTGGTGCCGGCGCCTGGATGATTGTCTCACAGGAACGGCAGGAGAATTTCGTCCGCACATGGCGGATCACCTTCAGCCGGGCCGGGATCTTCTCCAGCACCTCGGTGGTGTCCTCGCCAAGCTTGACCAGATGTGTGCCGCCGCAGCCAGGGCAAAGTTCAGGGACGGGGTACACCACATCCTCACGCGGCAGATGCGCCGGCAACGGCTTACGCACCGCGGGAGACCTGGCTGATGATGGACGCGGCGTTGCTGCCATCCGTGTGGCCTCGGCCTCCTCAAGCTCTTCGAGCTGCAGTTCCAGTTGCTCGATCTGTGCGTCCAGCACTTCGGACGAACGCCCGAACTGCATGCGCCGCAACTTGTGCAATTGCGCCTTGTACTGCTCGATGAGCAGATGTGTGCCGGTCAACTCGGCGCGCGCCGTCGCCAGTTCCGCCTCTTTCTCGGCAAGCTGAGCACGTAGGCTGACGATCTCGGCGGCGGCATCCATCGCTACCGAACATAGCAGAATCCCGAGATAACATCACGATGTTTTATCGATCAGCAAGCCGCTTCCGGAGTAAAACTGCGCACCGGCGCGCGCCAGTCGATCCCTTCCAGCAGCATCGATAATTGCGCCGTGCTCAGCAGCACGGAGCCATCGCGTGCCTGCGGCCAGAGAAACTTGCCGCGCTCCAGCCGTTTGCAGAACAGGCACAGCCCCTGGCCATCCCACCACAGGATCTTCACCAAATCGCCGCGCTTGCCGCGGAACGCATAGAGCGCGCCGTTATGCGGATCGAGGCTCAGCATGGTCTGCACCTGCGCCGCCAGCGTATCGAACCCCTTGCGCATGTCCGTCGTCCCGCAGGCCAGATAGATGCGGACATTCCCCGGCAAGCCGATCAACGAAGCGCCGACAAAATACGCCGCAGGGTCACCACCTCAACCTCACCGCTGATCCGCAGCCTAATGCCGCTCGGTAGCTCAACCTCGACCAGACCGGGGGCCAGCACAGTCGGCGCTGGCGGTTCCTCCCTTACAGAAGCAGGCGCCGGCACCATTGGCAGCTCGGGTGCCACTGATACCGGCATGAACCCGGTCAGCTCACCACTGCGGAACTGCTTGCGCCATGTATAAAACTGTCCGCTGCTCACCCCGTGCGTCCGGCAGGCCAACTTGACCGAAGAACCAGGCGCTTCGCTATCGCTCAAGATCCGGAGCTTCTCCTCCGTGCTCCAGCTCCGACGCTTCGAAACCCCAGGAAGAACCTCGTAACCCAGCTCCGGAGCGCTCCGGAGTATAGTCGCAACTTCAACATCGCCCGCCAATGAAACCCTCCACCTTCAGTCAGAGGATCAGAGGCAGACGGAACAAAACGCTACAAGGCGGGAGTCAGCTGACGCATACTCTGAAACAGTCTCTAAGATAAAGTTCAAAAAGTTTTTGGTGCAGCTTTTTTCAAAAAGCTGCAAAGAATGTGGGGGCTTTTTGAAAAAAGCCCATTGCTCAACGCGCTTGAACCAATGGCGTGCGCTGAGCAACCCGTAAAAACTCTTGTTAGTTTTTCAGCAACTCCGTGATTTCGCGCTTGAACGGCAACATACCCGGCGGCAGCGGCGGCGCGTCCAACTCCTCGGCATAGCGCCGTCCGGCATAGGTGGCGTGGGCGATGGTCGCGGGAGCCAGCGCATCGCCGATCGCCACCACGCTCTCGATCCCCGCCCCCGCGAGGTCCAGCGCCCGCAGCTCGTGCAGCAGCGTCTCCTCGGGCAGGCGCGCGGTCACGGGCAGCACCGCATCCGCCGTCAGCACTGTCTCCCGCCCGGTGAACACGCAGGCCAGCGTGACCTCGCCCGGCGCAGCACCCACCAGCGTGTGCGAGACAATGATCTCCACCCCCGCTTCCAGGAGGCGCTTCTGGATGAAATGCTGCTCCATGGTGTTGCGCGTCCAGGTCGAGGCTTCCGAGGCCGGGGTGGCGTAGGTCACCTGATAACCCTTCGCCGCCAGCGCCTCGGCCATCACCCCGCCCATGTAATAATGGTCGTCATCCCACACCAGCACGCGCTTGGCGGTGGGGTAGGCGCCATCCATGATGTCGTCAGGCGTCACCACCATCGTTCCCGCCGCCACGTTGAGCGGTTGGGTGTATTGGTGCCCGACGAAATCGCGCCGCCATTTCGCGCCGGTGGCGATCGCCACGCGCGGATAGCCGAATTCCAGAACCTCCGCCGCCGTGAGCCGGCTGGCGAGGTAGCTCTGCACATTGGGCAGCTTGTGCAGCTGGCCGATGCGGTAATCCCGCACCCGCGCCCAGGCCGCCAACCCCGGCAGCTTCGCCTCCCGCGTCACCCGCCCGCCCAGCTCCGTGCCCGCTTCCGCCAGCGCCACCTCGTAACCGCGTTTGCCCAGCGCGTGGGCCGCCTCCAGCCCGGCCGGGCCGCCGCCGATGATCAGCACCGGCTTCTCGCTCTCACGCGCCCTTATACGCTCCGGGTGCCAGCCCTTGCGCCATTCTTCGCCCATGGTCGGGTTCTGGGTGCAGCGCAGGGGCGATTGCGTGAAATCGCCGGAGACGCAGATGTTGCAGCCGATGCATTCGCGGATATCCTCGATGCGCCCCTCTTCCAGCTTTTTGGGCAGGAAGGGGTCGGCGATGCTGGGGCGGGCGGCGCCGATGAGGTCGAGCACGCCCTTGCGCACCAGTGAGGCCATGCGGTCCACCGAGGTATAACGCCCCACGCCCACCACCGGCTTGCTGGTGAGGCGGCGGATGCCGGAGATAAAGGGC
>DAIDJU010000018.1 GCA_027451225.1 Acidocella sp.
CGTACCACCCGAGCGCGCCGATGCGCTGATCCTCGGCGCCTTCACCCAATTGGTGAATACCGCCCGCTACGACGAAGCCGAAGCCCTTGTCTCCAGCGCGCCTTGCTTTGCCCGGTTGCAAATCATCGCGGGTGAGGCGGCGGATGACGCGCGCTTCGCCGCGATGATGCTGGATCTGCAGCGCGGGCGCGTGGTCGCCGCCGTGCAACAGATGCAGGCCCTGGCGCAAGCCGGGGTGGATGCCGCCATGCTTGCCGCGCTGCATGTCGATGCCTTCATCCGTCTGGTGAACACAGGTGACTTTGTCCAGGCGCGGAAGCTGGCGGAAGGCGAGGGGGTTGAGCAGCGCCTTCCGTATTGCACCGCCGCCGCCCGGCAGGACGCGCTGGCCGCGTTGTTGCTGCAAGAATTGCAGCCCGGCGGCAACACGGCAAATATATCCGCCCGGCTGGCGGCCCTGCCGCCCGCCCAGATCGACACGGCAAGGCTGCGCGATCTAACGCTCATCGCCTTTACCACGCTGGTGAACCAGCAGGACTACGCCACCGCCCGCACATTGTTGACGCAGGTGGAGCCCGAATTGCGCATACTGCGTCCGCCTTTCGATCCCGCCGGACGCGATGCGCTCTTTGCCGCTGGCGGATTGTATCTGGCCGGGCAGCAATGGCAGCTCAGCACCACCGCCTTCAGCCGCCTGCGCGACGAACTGGCCAAAGCCACACCTCCCGGCACAGAGCCAAGCCCGCTCTTCTGGCCGGCGCTGCGCGGCGAAGTCGTGGCGCTGTACCGGCTGGGACGTCACCAGGAAGCCACCCTGCTGCTGCGGGACTTCATCGGCATGTACCCCGGCGCACCTGAAGATTTGCGGCAGCAAATCGAAACACACGAGACCCTCAGCCTATGATCAAACGCCAATTGCTGCTCCTACGTTCCTACCTGAAATGGCAATTTCTGGTGCCCGCGGCACGTATGGTCGCCATCGCGCGCGGGCCACGGCAAATCGCCCTCGCCTGGCCGCAGGGCGAGATCAAGCTCGGCCCGAAAATCGCCCTGTTCATGCATTTCGATGGCCGCGGCCTGATCCGCGAGCAGGTGCTGCATTACATCGCCGAGCTGAAAGCCGGTGGCCGCGACGTGGTGTTCATCACCAATTCAGGCAAGCTCAAGCCCACGGCGCTGCAGGCCGCGCAGGCGCTCTGCGCGGCGGTGATCGTGCGCAAGAATATCGGCTACGATTTCGGCGCTTGGCGCGATGCGCTGGATTATCTCGGCCTGCCACGCACGGAAACACAGGAAGTCATCCTCGCCAATGACAGCGTGTTTGGCCCGATCATCCCGCTGGGAGATGCGCTGCGCCGGCTCAATTACGAGAAAGCCGATGTCTGGGGCCTGACCGAAAGCTGGCAGCTGCGCTATCATCTGCAATCCTACTTCCTGGCCTTTGGGCCAACGGCTTTGCGTTCGGAGGCGTTTAAGACGTTCTGGGCGTCGGTCGTGCCCGTGCCGATGAAAACCTATATCGTGCGCGAATACGAAGTTGGCGTTACCCAGGCGATGCTGAGGGGCGGGCTGCGCTGTGCTGCGGTGTGGAAATATGAAGACCTGATGCGCATGGTCAGCCGTGCGGATGTGGAAAAGCTGATCGAGGAGGAGGAAACCGAACTCGGCAAGCAGGACCCGATGCACATCACCCGCAAGCTGCAGATCCTGCGCATCCGCGACGGCGTGGCCCGGCGCATGGCGCTGAACCCGACCTCCGATCTGTGGCGGCAATTACTGCTCTCGGGCTTTCCCTTCCTCAAACGCGAGCTGCTGCGCGACAACCCGACCCGCGTGGAAGACGTGGGCGATTGGGTGGAGGTGGTGCGCGACACGCTGGGCGCCGATCCAGAGCCGATCCTGATCGATCTTCGCCAGATGCTGAAGGGCGGCGCGCCCTGATCAGGCTGATCTACCGGCTAGGGCTGTTCGCCCTGTGGACGCTGCTGGCGGTGCCGGTGCAGTCCGTGCTGCTGGCCCTGCCGGGGCGGGGCAAGGAGCGTTTTGCCCGCATCTATTGGCGCGGCGTTGCCTGGATCATGGGGCTGAAATTGAAGGTGATCGGGCAGATCGCCCCCCAGCGCCCGGTGCTGTTCGCCGCCAATCATTGGTCGTGGCTGGACATTGTGGCGCTGGGGGCGGTGCTGCCGGCCTGCTTCATCGCCAAAAGCGAGGTCGGGCAATGGCCGGGGATATCGCTCATCGCCCGGCTGGGGCGGACGATTTTCGTCTCACGCGGGCGCGATACCGTGGCCCGCGAGCAGCAGGAGATCCAGAACCGGCTGGCGGCGGGGGATAATATCCTGCTCTTTCCGGAAGGCACGTCCTCGGACGGCAACCGCGTGCTACCCTTCGCCGCCGCGTTCTTCGCGTTGGCTTTTTCTGGCATCGCGCCCACGGTGCAGCCGGTGACCATCGTGTATGACGAGCTGGAAGGCCTGCCCGTGCGCCGGGGCGACCGCGCGAATATCGCCTGGTTCGGGGATATGGACCTCGCCCCGCATGCCGGGCAGTTGCTCCGCCGGCGCAATCTACGCGCCACCATCTGGCTGGATGCGCCAATCCCGCCCGGCACCTACACCACCCGCAAGGGGCTGAGTACCGCGTTACAAAGCCGCATCGAAGCCAATGCCGCCGCGCTGCGCCAGGGGCGGACACCCGATTTAGCCGAATAATTTCAAAACATTACCGGAATATTCCGCCTGAAACGCTCCACGTGGAGCAATCCGGCGCCGCGTAAAGGCGTAGCGTTTTAGCGGCAAACTCGGTAATAGCCCGGCTATGCATTACGATGTCATCGTCATTGGCGGCGGGCATGCGGGCACCGAGGCCGCCGCCGCCGCCGCGCGTTACGGCGCACGCACCTTGCTTGTCACTCAGCGGGCGGACAGGCTGGGCGAGATGTCCTGCAATCCGGCCATTGGCGGCATCGGCAAGGGGCATCTGGTGCGCGAGATCGATGCGCTGGACGGGCTGATGGGCAAGGCCGCCGATGCCGCCTGCATCCATTTCAAGCTGCTCAACCGCACCAAGGGCCCGGCCGTGCGCGGCCCGCGCGCCCAGGCGGACCGCAAACTCTACCGTCAGGCCATTCAGGCGCTGCTGGCGGCGCAACCCAACCTCACCATTCTGGAAGCCGAGGCCGCCGGGCTGACGCAGGACGCTTCCGGGCGGTTGCGCGGCGTTACCCTGGCCGATGGCCGCGAGATTGCCTGTGGCGCTGCCGTGCTCACCACCGGCACCTTCCTCAATGGCGTGCTGCATTTCGGCGCCGAGATGGTGAGCGGCGGGCGGATTGACGATGCGCCATCTACTCATCTGGCCGAAGCACTGGCACGGCTGAACCTGCCGCTCGGACGGCTAAAAACCGGCACCCCGGCGCGGCTGGCAAAATCCAGCATCGACTGGGACGGCTTGCCCGAGGACAAGGGCGAGGACCCGCCGGAGCCGTTCTCGGCACTCACCGCGCGCGTGACCAACCCGCAAATCTCCTGCCGCATCACCAAGACCACCGAGCAGACGCACGAGATCATCCGCGCCAATATCCATAAATCCGCCGTGTATGGCGGCAATATCGCCGGGCGCGGGCCGCGCTATTGCCCGTCCATCGAGGACAAGGTGGTGCGCTTCGCCGAAAAGCCGGGGCACCAGATCTTTCTGGAGCCTGAGGGGCTGGATGACGATACCGTTTATCCCAACGGCATCTCCACCTCGCTGCCCGCCGATGTGCAAGATGAACTGATCCACTCCATCCCCGGCCTGGAACGCGCCGTCATCCTGCGCCCCGGCTATGCGGTGGAGTATGATTATGTCGACCCGCGCGCACTGGACCATGCGTTGCAGGTGAAGGCCCTGCCGGGGCTGTTCCTGGCCGGGCAGATCAACGGCACCACGGGCTATGAGGAAGCGGGCGCGCAAGGGCTGGTCGCCGGGCTGAACGCGGCGCGGCTGGCGGGTGGAGCGGAAATGGCCGTGCTGGGCCGTTCCCAGGCTTATATCGGCGTGCTGATCGACGATCTGGTGACGCAAGGCGTCACCGAACCGTACCGCATGTTCACCTCCCGCGCCGAATACCGGCTGCAACTGCGCGCTGACAATGCCGAGCTGCGCCTGACGCCGCTGGGACTTGGCTGGGGCTGCGTTGGCGCCGAGCGTGAGACCGCCTTTACCGCGCTGGCGGCGGAAATCGCCGGGTTCAACAACAAGCCCGAGGGCGAGAGCCGTGCCGCCAACATCCTGCGCGCGGATCTGCATTATGCCGGTTATCTTTCCCGGCAGGAGGCGGAGATCAAAGCCCGCGAGCGCGACGAGGCGGTGCTGATCCCCGAGGATTTCGACTTCACCCAGGTCGGAGGCCTCTCCACCGAGCTGCGCGAGAAGCTGGAGCGGGTGCGCCCGCGCAATCTTGCCGCCGCAGGGCGGATCGAGGCCATGACCCCGGCGGCTTTGGGCGCTATCTTCGGGGCGCTGAAGAAAGGACGCCGCGCGGCATGAACGAGGACAAGCTACGGCAATTCGCCGCCCTGGTGGAAAAATGGTCGGCCAAGATCAATCTGGTCAGCAAGGCCGACATGCCCCACATTTGGGAGCGGCATGTGCAGGATTCCCTGCGCCTTGTGCCCTATATCCCCGCGGGCACCGCGCGGGCCATCGATATCGGCTCCGGGGCCGGATTTCCCGGGCTGGTTCTCTGCATTGCCACCGGGATTCCGTTCGATCTGGTGGAATCCGACACACGCAAGGCCGCCTTTCTGCGCGAGGCCGCGCGCATTACCGGCGCGCCCGCGAAAGTTCATAACACGCGCATCGAGGCCGTGGGGCTGGAACCGGCGCCGCTGGTCACCGCCCGCGCTTTGGCGCCGCTGGAAAAATTGCTGGGCCTCGCAGCACCTTTGCTGGCCCCGGATGGCATTTGCCTGTTCCCCAAGGGCCGCGGCTGGGAAGCCGAATTGACGGCCGCCAAAGCGCTCTGGCACATGCAGAGCGAGCGCATTTCCGCCCCGGGCTGGGGAGAAAGCTGCATCCTGAAAGTGAGCCAGATCCGCCATGCCGGTTAAGCCAAAGCGCCAGCGTATCGTCGCCATTGCCAACCAGAAAGGCGGGGTGGGCAAAACCACCACCGCCATCAACCTTGCCGCCGCCCTGGCCGTGGGCGGGCTGAAGGTGCTGCTGGTGGATATCGACCCCCAGGGCAATGCCAGCACGGGCCTGGGCATTGAGCCCGGCGCGCGCAAGGGCGGCTCCTACGCGCTGCTGGCGGGCGATGCACCGCTAGCCGAGTGCATTATGCCGACGACGGTGGAAAATCTCACCATTGTGCCGGCGGTAACGGATCTCATCGGCGTCGATCTGGAATTTGGCGCGTCCGAAGGCCGTGAGTTCCTGCTGCGCAACACGCTGCGCGAGCATGCGGATGCGGATGTCGTGTTCATCGACTGCCCGCCCGGCCTTGGCCTGCTTACGCTGAACGGTCTGGTGGCAGCTGACGCCGTGCTGGTTCCGCTCCAGGCTGAATTTTTCGCGCTGGAAGGCATCTCGCAGATCATGCGCACGATCGACATGGTCAAGCACAACCTGAATCCAACTCTGGAGGTCGAGGGCATCGTGCTCACCATGACCGACCGGCGCAATAATCTCTCCGAACAGGTGACCAACGATGTTCGGGCCTATTTCAAGAGCCAGGTGTTCGACACGGTGATCCCCCGCAACATCCGCGTCACCGAAGCCCCTAGCCATGGCATCCCGGTCCTGCTTTATGATTTCCGCTCAGTCGGGGCGCAATCCTATCTCGCCCTGGCGGCGGAGTTCATGAAGCGGGCAAGGGCGAAAAAGGTACTGGCATGAGCGCAAAAGAACAGCCGAAACGTTTGGGCCGCGGGCTGGCGGCGTTGCTGGGCGACGCGGCGGTGCCCGCCAATGTGGCCGCACCCGGCGTGCAGCATCTGCCGGTAGAGGTGCTGGAACCAGGGCCGTTCCAGCCGCGCCAGGAGATGAAGGACGAAGCCCTTCAGGAATTGGCCGATTCCATAGCCCAGCGTGGCATTTTGCAGCCGCTGCTGGTGCGCCCTGATCCGAAAAAGCCGGGACATTACCAGATCATCGCCGGTGAACGCCGCTGGCGGGCCTCGCAGCGGGCCAAGCTACATGAAGTCCCCGTGCTGGTGAAGCCGCTCTCGGACGCCGACGCCATGGCCGCCGGGTTGGTGGAAAACCTCCAGCGCGAGGATTTGAACGCGGTGGAAGAAGCCGAGGGCTATCGCCGCCTGGTTTCCGAATTCAGCCTGAGCCAGGACAAGCTCGGCGAGGCCGTGGGCAAATCCCGCTCGCATATCGGCAACATCATGCGCATTCTGGAACTGCCGTCCGTAGCCCTGGCTTTGGTGCGCGAGGGCAAGCTCACCGCGGGCCACGCCAAGGCGCTGCTCGGCCACCCGGACCCGGTAAAGGCCGCGTACGAGGTGCTGAAGAAAGGCCTGAACGTGCGCCAGACCGAGGCGCTGGTGCAGGCCGTAAACCGCATGACCAAGACGGGCAAGGCGGAAAAGAGCAAGGCGGGCGGGGATTCCGATATCGCCGCGCTGGCGGGAAGCCTGACTGAGCGGCTCGGGCTGCGCGTGGATATTAAATATAACGGCAAAGGCGGGCAGCTAGTGCTGAACTACGCCAATCTGGACCAGCTGGACTCGCTGCTGGCCCTGCTGAATGGCTGATGCTCCACGTGGAGCGTCGCCTTTTTCTCTCTAACTGATTGAAATAAGCTACCTTCTGGCGGCAGCACGAGCGCGTGTCGCCAAGGCCAGAAGGGTTTGGCGGCAATAGGCTTGGTCGGGGATGGCCGTGGTCTTGCACGCGGCCTCGGCGGCCAAAGCGGCAGCCACCGCCTGATCCAAGGCAGGTAGCGGCCAGAGGCGGAGCATCTTCTGTACCGTCTGCTGGCGTTTGAAGAACACGGGCGGGCGCATTCCAGCCATGGCCTCCTGGGCGGAAGCGCCTTGGGCCATCGCCCCGGCAGCCACGCGCAGGCGCAGCAGCTCGCCCAACAATACGCGGATCAGCCCCACCGGGGCCGTGCCTTCCTCATACGCCAAGGCGAGCGCCTTATCGGTCGCGGCGGGGTCGCCGGTCAACGCGGCGTCGATGGCGTCGCCCATCGAGGTATCGCCGCCATCGGCCAAGGCGGCAGAGACATCCGCCAGACTCAGCGCCTTGCTCTCACCCGCATATAAAAACAACACCTCCAGCGCCTGGGAGAGCGGTCCTTCCTCACCAGAGAGATTCTGCCCACACCAGGCGGCGGCGTCCTGGTCCAGGCTTACCCCCATGGCGCGCAGCCGGGCGCTGATGATTTGCGGCAGCTTCGCCGGTTCGATGGCGTAGCAGGCGATCACCGCCACATCCGGCGATTTTTCACCCAGGGCGCGCAGCTTGGATTTGGGCGTCAACTCGCCCGCTTCCAGAATCACCAGCGCCGCGGGCGGCGTCTTCAGCAGCGTCTCCAGCGCCTTGGCCAGCGGCTCATGCGCATCGCGCACCCGCACCACGCGCCTTCCTCCGGTCAACGCCGCGGCGGAGGCTTCAGCCAGCAGCGTATCCGGGGCCGGGTTGTTCAGTTCGGCAAAGCAGAACGGATCATTCAACGCCCCCGGCACCGAGCGCGCCAGCGTCAACCCGCGCTCCGCCACCAACCCGGCATCCGGCCCATGCAGCAGAACGATGGGGGCCGCCGGAGCTTTCAGGAACGCGTCAACGCGGCCCGCCTCCAGCTTCATGAGCTCGGATGAGCGCGGAACCAGGCGGCGATTTGCGCGGTGATCTGGGACGCCACCTGATCCGACAACTGCCTGTTCATCGTGTCGTTCTCCAGCGTGACGGCGAAATATTGCTGGTCGATAACGTTCTCGGCGTCCATCGCCGTGGCGGTGCCGGAGGCGAGAGTCTTGGACGGATCGCCAATCGGGGTCAGCGTCCAAGTCGCGGTCGCGGTCATGCGGTTCCGGGTTGTCGCGGTATCCTGCAACATGCCGATCGCCGCTGTGGCGATGCTATAATTCACGTTCAGCGCATACAGCTCGCTCACCGGCGCGCCGCTGGCGTGCATCTGGGTCTCCAGGCTTTCGCGCAATATCTGCCCGGTACGCTCGGGGATATTGCGCACAAAGACCTGATCCAGCTGGGCACTGGTGGCGGCACCTTCCTGCCCGCCATACATCGGCGAGAAGCCGCAGGCGGACAGGGCCAGCAAGGCAGCGAGGGCGGCGGGTTTAAGCAGGTTTGACGACAAAGTTCACGATCCTGTCCGGCACGTGGATTTGCTTGACAATGGTCTGCCCGGCGAGCGCTGTCGAGACCGCCTCCGCCGCCACCGCGATATTTTGCTCGGCCGGCTGACCGGCAGGCACGGTGATGGTGCCGCGCAGCTTGCCGTTCACCTGCACGGCGATGGTCACCTCATCCACGGTGAGCAGCGCCGGATCGGCCTTCGGCCAGGGCTGCTGCGCCACCAGCCCGCTGCCCGGGTGCAGCTTGGCAAAGATGTCCTCAGCCAGATGCGGCATCATCGGGGCGGAAAGCCGGGCAATGATGTCCATGGCCACACGGCGCGCGTAAAGCAGGCTGGCATCTTCCGGCGTGGTGCCCGCGAGATTGCCGGCCAGCTCGTAGATACGCGCCACGGCGAGGTTGAAGGCGAAGGTATCCAGCGCCTCGGTCACCGCCGCGATGCTCTTATGCGTCAGCTTCAGCAGCTTCTTGGCCTCGCCCTCCAGCACAGCCGGGGCGTCCACCATCGGCTCACCGGCAATCAGCGCGCCCAGGCGCGACAGACGCTGCACGAAGCGGAACGAGCCCTGCACGCCGGTTTCGGTCCATTCCACATCGCGCTCGGGCGGATTATCGGAGAGCACGAACCAACGCGCCGTATCGGCCCCAAAACGCTCGACGATCACGCCAGGATCGACGGTATTCCGTTTTGATTTCGACATCTTCTCGACACGCCCGACTGTCACCGGCAGGCCCGTATCGCGGTGCGTGGCGCCATTCCCGGTCTTCACCACCTCGTCCGGGTAAAGCCAGCGCCCGTCTGCATCCTTGTAGGATTCATGCGTGACCATGCCCTGGGTGAACAGCCCGGCGAAGGGCTCCTGCACCGTTACATGGCCGGTGCGTTCCATGGCGCGGGTGAAGAAGCGGGCATAGAGCAAATGCAGAATGGCATGCTCGATGCCGCCCACATACTGGTCCACCGGCAGCCAGTGCTTCACGGCGTCCACATTGGTGGGCGTTGCTGCACGTGGAGCACAGAAGCGGGCGAAGTACCAGGAACTGTCGATGAAGGTATCGAACGTGTCGGTCTCGCGGGTGGCCGCTTCACCGCATTTCGGGCAGGCCACATGCCGCCAGGTGGGGTGATGGTCCAGCGGGTTGCCCGGCTTCTCGAAGCTCACATCCTTGGGCAGCGCGACGGGGAGCTGGTCGTCCGGCACCGCTTGCGGGCCGCAGGCCTCGCAATGAATCACCGGGATCGGGCAGCCCCAGTAACGCTGGCGGGAGATGCCCCAATCGCGCAGACGCCAATTGGTGACGGCCTTGCCCACCTTCATCGCCTCCAGCTCGGCGATGGCCTGCTTCTTCGCCTCGGCGACGGTCAGACCGGTGAGGAAGCCGGAATTGACGATATAGCCATCGCCATCCAGCGCCTTGCCCTGGAGTTCGGGCAGCGTGTCCGGGCTGGGGGAGACAACCACCGGGATCGGCAGATTGTATTTGCTGGCGAATTCATAGTCGCGCTGGTCGCCGCAGGGGCAGCCGAAGATCGCGCCCGTGCCGTATTCCATCAGCACGAAATTGGCGATCCAGACCGGGTAATCCTGCTCGGTGAGCGGGTTCTTCACCTTCAGCCCGGTGAAGAAGCCCTTCTTCTCGGCAGTCTCGATCGCAGCCTCGGACGTGCCCTGGCTCGCGCACTCGGCCAGGAACGCTGCAGCCTCGGCATTGCTCGCCGCCACCGCCTTGGCGATGGGATGCTCCGGCGCGATGGCCAGGAAGGACATGCCAAACAGCGTATCCGGGCGCGTGGTGTAGACGGTGACGGTCTCGATGCCATCCACCGGCGCCGTCAGCGGGAAGGTGACTTCCGCGCCCTGGCTGAAGCCGATCCAGTTCTCCTGCATCAGCTTCACGCGCTCGGGCCAGCGCTCCAGCGTCTTCAGCCCCGCCAGCAATTCCGGCGCGAAATCGGTGATCTTCAGGAACCATTGCGAGAGCTGCTTCTTCTCGACAATCGCGCCCGAGCGCCAGCCGCGCCCGTCGATGACCTGCTCATTGGCCAACACGGTCATGTCCACCGGGTCCCAGTTCACATAGCCGCCGCGGCGCTCCACCAGCCCGGATTTCCAGAAATCGAGGAAGATTTTCTGCTGCTGGCCGTAATAGTCCGGGTCGCAGGTGGCGATCTCGCGGTCCCAGTCCAGCGAGAAACCCATGCGCTTCAGCTCGGCCCGCATATTGGCAATGTTGGCGTAGGTCCAGCTCGCCGGGTCGGCGTTGTTCTCACGCGCGGCGTTCTCGGCGGGCAGGCCGAAGGCATCCCAACCCATCGGGTGCAGCACATCGAACCCCTGAGCCCGCTTGTAGCGCGCCACCACGTCGCCCAGCGTGTAGTTGCGCACATGGCCCATATGGATCTTCCCCGACGGGTAGGGGAACATCTCCAGCACATAATATTTAGGCTTGTCGCCGGCGGGCACGTCCTCGGCCTTGAAGCAGCCGGCCTGCTCCCACTGCGCCTGCCAATGCGGCTCGGAGAGGGAGAAATCGTAGCGGGTGGTTTCGGTGTCTGACATGGCCCCGTGTTTAGTCTTGCGCTCAGGCCGCGCCAAGAGCGTCTATCTCAAAGCAACCCATTGAATAAACTTATAAAAGTTTTTTGGGTGCCGCCTTTTTTGTAAAAAAGGCGGCGTTCTTCGCAGCTTTTTTCAAAAAGCCGCTCCAAAAACTCTTAATAACTTATGTCTGTTCGTCTGCCTGCGCCTTCTCGTGCTTGGCGTGCCAGTTATCCATCAGCTTGAGCACGGTGGCGGCGGTTTCCTCGATGGAGCGGCGGGTGACGTCGATCGTCGGCCAGCCGCGCGCATTGCACAGCCGCCGCGCCCAGAGCAGCTCCTTCTCCACCGCCTCGTAATCTACATAAGCCGTATTGTCCGAACGGGCGAAACCGGCCTCAGTCCCGACGCCGATCAGTTGCAACCGGTGGCGGCGGATATCGATCAGCGATTTCGGGTCGATGGTCAGGCCAATGACCGGGCAGGACGGGTCATTCAGCTCCGCCGGCGGCTCGATCCCTGGCACCAACGGCACGTTGAGCGCCTTGATGCCGCGATTGGCCAGATAAAAGCAGGTTGGCGTCTTGGAAGAGCGGGAAACGCCCACCAGCACCACATCAGCCTCGCGGGCGCCGCGCGTGGCCTGGCCATCATCATGGCTGATAACGTAATGCATGGCGTCGATGCGGCGGAAATAATCGGCATCCAGCACATATTGGCGGCCAGGCTTGTGCTTGGCCGGGGCGCCGAACTCCGTCTGGAGCATCTCCAGAACCGGGTCCAGCACGTGCAGCAGTTTCACGCCTAGCCGGGCACAGGCTTCGTCCAATTCATGGCGCAGGGCGTTATCCACAAGCGAGCACAGCACCGGCCCCGGCTCGGCCTGGATCCCCTCCAGAACCCTGTGCAGTTGCAGCCGCGAGCGGATCAGCGACCAGCGGTGATAATTCACCTGGCTTTCATCGAACTGCGCCACCGCCGCCCGGGCCAGGCTGTTCAAAGTATCCCCAGTGGCGTCGGATATCAGGTGTATATTGAGCTTATCGCTGTCCATAACACTGTTAATAGCGTGGATTACTTAGGCTTGCGTCCCCAATTTTTCGAAAACCGGGGATAAAATTAAAAATCCACGAACATGGGAAAAGTTGGAGCCGGTTATCCTCTAAAATGTGGATAACCAGTGGAGTCGTGTAAAAAACAGCAGCTTACCGCTAGTTTTCTCATGTGGATAACTTTGTGGATTCCTGAATGAATAGGGTTAACCCCCGTTATCCACAGGCTACAACCTCCCCTCCCCTTATCTTTAAAGATAAAGGGATTAGGTTTAGGCGGTGTGTATGAAATTGATCCAAGCGTTGAACGGCGAGCCTGTATGGCCGCCACCGGTGTGGCTCATGCGCCAAGCGGGGCGTTACCTGCCTGAATACCGGGCCACACGGGCTGAGGCCGGGGATTTCATCAGCCTGTGCCTGAACCCGGCTTTGGCCACGGAAGTGACCTTGCAGCCGATCCGCAAATTTGGGTTCGATGCGGCGATCCTGTTTTCCGACATATTGATCCTGCCGATGGCTCTGGGGCAGGGCCTGCGCTTTGCCGAGGGTGAAGGCCCTCGTCTGCCGCCCTTGGAGGCTGTGGATACCCTCGACCCGGCCAAAGCCCCTGGCGTCTATGCCCCCGTCATCGAGACGGTCCGCAGGCTCAGGAAGGAATTGCCCGCCGAGACGGCCTTGATTGGCTTTGCCGGCGGGCCGGCAACGGTCGCCTGCTATATGCTGGACGGCCAAGGCGGGGGCGAGTTTCCCCGTACGCGCCGCTTGGCTTATGAAAAGCCGGGTTTCGTCGCGGATGTGCTGAATATCCTGGTCGATGCCACGATCGCCTATCTCTCGGCGCAGATCGAAGCCGGGGCGGATTGCGTGATGCTGTTCGAGAGTTGGGCGGGGATTTTCCCGGCCGGGCAGTTCCGCGATTTGGTGATCGCGCCCAATAAACGGATCACATCGGCGCTGAAAGCGCGCTATCCGGGCGTGAAAATCATCGGTTTTCCCCGCCTTGCGGGGCTGATGCTGGGTGAATATGCCCGCGAGTCCGGGGTGGACGCCGTGGGGCTCGATACGGTCACGGATATCGAGAACGCCATTGCCGCTTGCCCGGACGGCACGGTGCTCCAGGGCAATCTCGACCCGTTGCTGCTGAAACTGGGCGGGCAGGCCATGGAAGACGCTGCGCGCAGGATTTTGGCCACGGTGAAGGGGCGTCCCCATATCTTCAATCTGGGCCATGGCATCACCCCGGATGTGCCGGAGGCGAACGTGGCGCGGCTGATGGAGATCATACGCAACGGATGAAGACGGCGATTGTTCTGTTCAATCTGGGCGGGCCGGATAGTCCCGAGGCGGTAAAACCCTTCCGGGTCAATCTGTTCTCGGACAAGGCGATCATCCGCGCGCCCATTTTCATCCGCTTTTGGCTGGCACGGCTTATCGCCGCGTCATCGGCCAAGGCGGCGGAGCAGAATTATGCGCTGATGGGCGGTAAATCGCCGTTGCTGGGCCTCACCGAACAGCAGGCGAGGGCGCTCGAGCAGGTTTTGGGCGGGACGCATAAATGCTTCATCGCCATGCGCTATTGGCACCCGTTCGCGCGGGATGTGGCGCGGGAGGTGAAAGCCTGGAACCCGGACCGGATCCTGCTCCTGCCGCTCTACCCGCAGTTTTCCACAACAACCACAGGGTCGTCGCTGAACGATTGGCGCGAGGCGGCGGCCAAGGCAGGGCTGGCCAAGCCGACCACCACGCTGTGCTGCTGGCATGACGACGCGGATTACTGCGCCGCCACGGCGGCTTTGGTGGATGAGAGGATTGCCGAGGCCAAGGCTGCGCATCCAGGGGCTAAAATCCGCCTGCTCTTCTCCGCACATGGATTGCCGGAGAGCATCGTGAAGGCGGGGGACCCGTACCAGATGCAGGTGGAGTCCACCGTCTCCGGCGTCATGGCGCGGCTGCGCGATAAAAACGTGGAGCATCTGGTGTGTTACCAGTCCCGCGCCACGCCGCAGAAATGGCTGGAGCCGAGCACTGTCGCGGCCCTCGAACAGGCTGGGCGGGATGGCGTTGTGGTGGTCGTGGCACCCATCGCCTTCGTCTCGGACCATATCGAGACGCTGGTGGAACTGGATATCGAGAACCGGCATCTGGCCGAGCAGGCCGGGGTGCCGGGTTATTTCCGGGTGAGGGCGCAGAACGCCGATCCCGCGTTCATCGCCGCACTGGCTGGCATCGTCCGCCGCGCCGCCACGCTGGGCTTGTGCCGGGGTGGTTCGGCCTGCGGCCCATCGCATAAGGATTGCCCATTCAATGCCGCCTGAATTGATTATTTTCGACTGCGACGGTGTGCTCATCGACAGCGAGGGCGTGGCCTCCAAGGTGGTGGCGCGTGAACTCAGCGGCATGGGGTGGACCATGGATGCGGATGAGGCGATGCGGACCTTCATCGGCATGTCGATCGCCGACATGGTGCCGATGATCGAGGATCGGCTGCAACGCAAGCTGCATGCCGCCTGGCGGCCGGAGCTGGCGGAAAAACTGGTGGTGGCGCTGGGAGAGGAAGCGGAGCTGATCCCCGGTGCGGATACGATGCTGACGCGGGTGAACGAGCTAGGCATCGACTGGCGGGTGGCGAGCAATTCCTCGGACGAGGAGATGCGCGTGAAATTTACCCGCACCGGGCTGCTGCCGCTCACCAAGGGGCGGACGCATTCGGCGTCGAGCGTGATCGCGCGCGGCGGGCGGGCCAAGCCAGCGCCTGATGTGTTTCTGGCCGCCGCCGCCTCGGCAAGGGCCGAGCCCACGCGCTGTATCGTGGTGGAGGATAGCCGCCTGGGCGTGACCGGCGCCGTGGCCGCGGGCATGACCTGCTACGGCTTTGCCCCGCATGGCGGGGGCGAGGCGCTGCTCGCCGCCGGGGCCAAGGCGGTGTTCGCCGATCTGCACGAGATTTTTGGAGTGCTGGCATGACCGTTTCTGCCCTGGCGCCCGCCTTCCACTGGCTGCTGGCTTTTCACGTCATCAGCTTCACGGCCTGGATGGCAGGAATGTTCTACCTGCCGCGCCTCTACGTGTATCACTGCCAGACAGTGCCCGGCACGGCGGAATCCGAGCGGTTCAAGGTGATGGAGGTGAAGCTCCTGCGCCTGATCATCAACCCGGCGATGATCTCGACCTGGATCTTCGGTATCCTCCTCGTCCTCACCCCGGGCGCGGTGGACTGGCATGCCGCTTGGTGGTGGACCAAGCTGACCTGCGTGATGCTGATGACCGTGTTCCACGCCTTCCTCTCGCGCTGGCGCAAGGACTTCCTCAACGACCGCAACAAGCGCCCGGAGCGGTTCTACCGCATCGCCAACGAGGTCCCGACCATCCTGTTCATCATCATCGTGCTCTGCGTGGTGGTGTAAGTATTTAATTAATAAAAGTTTTTGGTGCAGCTTTTTTTAAAAAGCGGGGAAGAACGCGCCCTTTTCGGAAAAAAGGGCGCCACCAAAAACTTCTGTTAGTTTATTCAAATCGTTGTTTTGAAAAATCTCGGAATTCGCCATTCCTGCAAAATACTTTTGTCAATAAAGGAAAAATCATAGGGGTAAGTGGTCAAAATTAGGGCAGCGACCATTGCCGCTTCAACCTGACTCTCATTACAAACGACCCTGGAGCCGGGTTTTTGGGCATAAACCCGCGTGTAGGGAGTAAAGACGTGAATAAATTCAAGCGCCTTCTGGTCGCAAACCGGTCCGAGATCGCCATCCGCGTGTTCCGCGCGGCGGCTGAGCTGGGCATAACGACGATCGCCATCTACCCGGAGCATGACAAACTCTCCTTGCACCGGTTCAAGGCGGATGAGGCGTATCTGATCGGCAAGGGCATGGGGCCGATCGAGGCTTATTTGTCCATCGATGAGGTGATCCGCGTGGCCAAGCTGGCCAATGCGGACGCCATTCACCCCGGCTATGGCTTCCTCTCCGAGAACCCGGATTTCGCCGAGGCCTGCGCGCGCGAAGGGATCACCTTCATTGGCCCGCAGCCCGAGACCATGCGCCAGCTCGGCAACAAGGTTGCGGCGCGCAACCTCGCCATTTCCGTCGGCGTGCCGGTGATGCCGGCGACCGATCCGCTCCCTTATGACGATGCCGAGATCAAGCGCCTGGCGGCCGAGGTCGGTTATCCGGTGATGCTGAAGGCGAGCTGGGGCGGCGGCGGGCGCGGCATGCGGCCCATCGAGAGCGAGGAGATACTGCTGGATTCCGTCGCCACCGCGCGGCGCGAGGCCAAGGCAGCGTTTGGCAACGACGAAGTGTACCTGGAAAAACTCGTCCGCCGCGCCTGGCATGTGGAGGTGCAGCTGCTGGGGGATTCCCACGGCAATCTCGTGCATCTGTTCGAGCGCGATTGCTCGATCCAGCGCCGCCACCAGAAGGTGATCGAACGCGCCCCGGCCCCGTATCTCGACGATGCTTCACGTGAAGCATTGTGCAACGCGGCCCTGAAAATCGGTAAGGCCACCAATTACTGCAATGCCGGCACGGTCGAGTTCCTGATGGATCAGGATACCGGCAAGTTCTACTTCATCGAGGTGAATCCCCGCGTGCAGGTGGAGCACACGGTCACCGAGGTCGTCACCGGCATTGACATCGTCAAGGCGCAGATCCATGTGGCCGAGGGCGGGCATATTGGCGATGTCACCGAGACGGGCGTGCCGCCGCAGCGGGACATCCATCTCACCGGCCATGCCCTGCAATGCCGCATCACCACCGAGAACCCGGATAACAATTTCGTCCCGGATTATGGGCGCATCACCGCCTATCGCGGCGCGTTCGGCTTTGGCATCCGTACCGATGGCGGCACCGCGTATTCGGGCGCCATCGTCACCCGCTTCTACGATGCGCTGCTGGAGAAGGTGACCGCCTGGGCCCCCACGCCGGACGAGGCCATCGCCAGGATGGACCGTGCGCTGCGCGAGTACCGCATCCGCGGTGTGGCCACGAACCTCGCCTTCCTGGAAGCCCTGCTCAGCCACCCGGATTTCCGTGCAGGCCGTTACACCACGCGCTTCATCGACAATACGCCCGAGCTGTTCACGGTGAAGAAGCGCCAGGACCGCGCGACCAAGCTGCTGAAATACATTGCCGACGTGACCGTGAACGGCCACCCGGAGACGCGCGGCAAGCCCAAGCCACCCGCCCATGCCCGCACGCCCGAGGCGCCGGATTTCGGCAAGATCCGGCAGGACGGCACCAAGCAGTTGCTCGACCAGCTCGGCCCCAAGGGGTTCGCCAACTGGATGCTGGAGCAGAAGCGCGCCCTGGTGACCGACACGACGATGCGCGACGCGCATCAGTCCTTGCTGGCCACGCGCATGCGCACCCATGACATCGTGAACGCCGCCAATGCCACCTCCGTCGGCCTGCCGCAGCTCTTCTCGCTGGAATGCTGGGGGGGTGCGACCTTCGATGTCTCCATGCGCTTCCTGAATGAAGGGCCGTGGGAGCGCCTGCGCTGGCTGCGCGAGCGCGCGCCGAACATCCTGCTGCAGATGCTGCTGCGCGGGGCCAATGGCGTCGGCTACACCAACTACCCGGACAATGTGGTCAAGTTCTTCGTCAGGCAGGCGTCGGCGAACGGGATCGACCTGTTCCGCGTGTTCGATTGCCTGAACTGGGTGGAGAATATGCGCGTCGCCATCGACGCGGTGTGCGAGGCCGGGAAGCTGGCCGAGGGTGCGATCTGCTACACCGGCGATATTCTGGACCCCGACCGGGCCAAATACTCGCTGAACTACTACGTGAAGCTGGCCAAGGAGCTGGAGGCCGCAGGCTGCCATATTCTGGCGATCAAGGACATGGCCGGGCTGCTGAAGCCCGCCGCCGCCAAGGCGCTGGTCACGGCGCTGAAGCAGGAGATCGGCCTGCCGATCCATCTGCACACGCACGACACCTCGGGCATCTCGGCGGCATCGGTCCTGGCGGCCGTCAACGCGGGCGTGGATGCCTTTGACGCCGCGATGCACCCGATGTCCGGTCTGACCTCGCAGCCCTGCCTGGGCTCGCTTGTGGAGGCTCTGCGCCATACCGAGCGCGACACCGGGCTGAACCCGCAGGTCATCCGCCAGCTCAGCTTCTACTGGGAGGCCGTGCGCTTCCAATACGCGGCGTTCGAGAGCGACCTGCAATCTGGCGCGTCGGAAGTGTATCTGCACGAGATGCCGGGCGGGCAGTTCACCAATCTGCGCGAGCAGGCGCGGAGCCTGGGCCTGGAGACGCGCTGGCACGAGGTCGCCCGCGCCTATCGCAACGCCAACGATTTGTTCGGCGATATCGTGAAGGTCACCCCGTCCTCCAAGGTGGTGGGCGACATGGCGCTGATGATGGTCTCCCAGAACCTCACGCCTGAGCAGGTGCTGGACCCGGCGAAGGAAATCTCCTTCCCGCAATCGGTTGTGGAGATGATGCATGGCGATTTGGGCCAGCCCCCGGGCGGTTGGCCGGAGGAGATCCAGAAGAAGGTGCTGAAGGGCAGGGCGCCGATCACCGTGCGCCCCGGCTCGCTGATGCAGGAGGCAGATCTGGAGGCCGTGCGCCAGGATGTTGCCAAGAAGCTGAACATCGAGGTCGAGGACCACGCTCTGGCCTCGTATCTGATGTACCCGGAGGTGTTCAGCAACTTCATCGGCGCGCGGCGCCAATATGGGCCGGTCTCGGTGTTGCCCACGCCGGTTTATTTCTACGGCATGCAGCCGGGCGACGAGATCTCGGTGACGCTGGAAACCGGCAAGACCATGATCGTGAGCCTGCAAACGCTCTCGGCCACCGATGAGGACGGCAATGTCTCCGCCTTCTTCGAGCTGAACGGCCAGCCGCGTGTGATCACCGTGCCGAACCGCAGCGCCACGGCCTCGCGCCCCGCCCGGCGCAAGGCTGACGAGGCCGACAGCAAGCAGGTCGGCGCGCCGATGCCCGGCACCGTCTCCGCTATTCTGGTGCGCGAGGACCAGGAGGTGGAGCAGGGCGAGCCGCTGCTGGCCATCGAGGCGATGAAGATGGAAGCCCAGATCACCGCCCCGCGCGCGGGCACGGTGAAATCCATCCTCGTCCGCCCCGGCGAACAGGTGGACGCCAAGGATCTGCTGGTCGAGCTTGGTTAGGAACGTGGGGCCAGGACCGGGGGGACGCTGTCCCCCCGAACCCCCCAGCCAGGGGCCGAGCCCCTGGACCTCAATATTCGGAACAGAAAAGGGGACCCCATAAAGGGGTCCCCTTTTCTGTTCCGGGTGGGATCAAAGGGCCTCTCGGCCCTTTGCGGGGTCCAGAGGGCAGCGCCCCCTTGGAGGCTTGGTCCCACGTTCCTAGCCAAGCTCGGCCAGCATGTGCCTGGCGATCATCAGTTCCTCGTCGGTGGGGATGACGCGGATTTCCACCTTGCTGTCCGGGGTGCTGATGGCGGGTTCGTTGGCGGCGTTGGCTTCGGGGGAGAGTTCCGCGCCGGTCCAGGCCAGGCGTTCGCAGATGGCGGCGCGGAGGGGGGCGGCGTGTTCGCCGATCCCGGCGGTGAAGACGAAGCCGTCCAGCCCGCCGAGGCTGGAGATCAGCGCCCCGGCATGGCGGGCCACGGTATAGGCGAACAGCTCCAGCGCCTCGGCGGCCTCCGGGGCGGGGCTTTCCAGCAGCGTGCGCACATCAGGCGAGATGCCGGAGACGCCGAGCAGGCCGGATTTCTTGTAGAGCAAATCGGTGAGGGCGGCGGCGTCCATGCCATGGGTCTGGGTGAGGTAGATCAGCACGCCGGGGTCGAGGCTGCCCGAGCGCGTGCCCATCATCAGCCCTTCCAGCGCGGTGAAGCCCATGGTGGTGTCGATGGACACGCCATTCTTCATCGCGCAGAGCGAGGCGCCATTGCCCAGATGCGCGACGATGACCCTCCCCTTGGCGAGATTGGGTGAAACTTCGCGCAGCCGCTCTGCGATGTATTCGTAGGACAGGCCATGGAAGCCGTAGCGGCGCACGCCCTCTTCGTGAAAGGCGCGGGGCAGGGCGAGGCGTGTCGCGGTTTCGGGCATGGTGTGGTGGAAGGCGGTGTCGAAACACCCCACCTGTACCAGGGCCGGGCGCACCGCCAGCACGGCCCGCACGGCGGCGAGGTTATGCGGCTCGTGCAGCGGGGCCAGCGGGTTCAGCTCGGCCAGATGCGCGATGATGCGGGCATCCAGCTTGGTTGGAGCGGTGTAATGCTCGCCGCCATGCACGATGCGGTGGCCCGCCGCGAGCAACTGGTCCTCGCCCAGATGATGCTCGACCCAGTCCAGCACCTCGCCCATCAAATCCTCATGGGTCTCGGCTGAATGTTCGGGCCAGCGCCGTTCCAGCGCCACCCCGTTGCCTGTGGTGATGCGTAGATGCGGCGCGGTGCCGATGCCCTCGGCCAGACCCTTGGCGATGCGCCTCAGCCCATCCTCCGCCAGTTCGAACAGCGCGAATTTGATGCTGGACGATCCGGCGTTGATGGTGAGAACAGCGTCAGCCATGGCTTTGCCCCCCGGCCATGATCACCGCGATGGCGCAGGAAGCGAGGCGGGCGCGGTCGTTATCGGCGCGGCTGGTGAGGATGATGGGCACCGAGGCGCCGAGCACGATGCCCGCCGCATCGGCGCAGGCCAGGAAGGTGAGCTGCTTGGCCAGGATGTTCCCGGCCTCGATATTCGGCACGAGCAGAATATCCGCCTGGCCCGAAACCAGGGATTTGATGCCTTTCTGCGCGGCGGCGGCGGCGGAGATGGCGTTGTCGAACGCCAGGGGGCCGTCGAGAATACCGCCGGTGATCTGGCCGCGCTCGGCCATCTTGCACAGGGCGGCGGCGTCCACGGTTGCCTGCATAACCGGGTTCACCGTCTCCACCGCCGCCAGCACGGCGACGTGCGGGGTTTCGATGCCAAGCACATGCGCGAACTCGATGGCGTTCTGCACGATGCAGCATTTCTCCTCGAGCGTGGGGGCGATGTTGATCGCCGCGTCCGTCACCAGCAGCGGGCGGGGATAGGTGGGGACATCGAGCACGAACACATGGGAGAGGAGCTTGCCGGTGCGCAGGCCCGTGCCGTGCGCCATAACGGCGTGCAGCAGCTCGTCGGTATGCAAAGACCCTTTCATCAGCAGCCGCGCCTTGCCTTCGCGCACCAGGGCGACGGCCTGGGTGGCGGAGTCATGGCTGTGGGAGGTGGGGATGATCTGGAACTTCGAGATGTCCAGCTTATGCGCGGCGGCGGTATCGCGGATGCGCTGTTCCGGCCCGACCAGGATAGGGGTGATGAGCCCGCGTTCGGCGGCCTCCACGGCGGCGAGGAGCGAGATATCGTCGCACGGATGGGCGATGGCGGTGGGGATGGGCTGGCCCGATGTGGCGCGGGTGAGCAGCTCGCGGAAATGCTCGTGGCGCAGCAGCCGAACCTCGGGCAAGGCGATGGCTCGGCGGCTCACCTTCTCGGTGGGGGCCTTCACCGTGGCGGTGCCGCGCAGCACCTCCTTGCCGTCCTGGTTCACGCAATGGCAGTCCAGGATCACGCGCAGCTTCTCGGGGATTTTCTCGGTGACGGTGCAGGTGGCGGTCACCGTGTCGCCCGGCGAGACGGGGGCGAGGAATTTAAGGTCCTGGCCGAGATAGATGGTGCCCGGCCCCGGCAGCCTGGTGCCAAGCACCGCCGAGATCAGCCCGGCCGTGAGCACGCCCTGGGCGATGATGTGGTGGAACAGATCCGTCTCGGCGTATTCAACGTCGAGATGCGCGGGGTTCACATCGCCCGAGATGAAGGAGAACAGGGCGATGTCGTCCTGGGTGATCTCCTTGGTGATGCTGGCCGCGTCGCCGATGGCGATATCGTCGAACACCCGGTTTTCGAGCAGTTCGGTCTGCATATCCATTGGCGTCGCCCTTTCAGCGCTGGAAGATGTATTGGCCAGGTGCTTCGCTCAGCACCGGATAGCCGGTCAGCGGCGCGCCTATCTGCGGCGGGTTCACTGGTGTGCCGGATTGGCCGTTCAGCCAGTTCACCCAGGCGGGCCACCACGAGCCTTCGATGCAGGTGGCTTGGCTCTGCCATTCATCAGGCGGCACGTAGAGGTCGTCGTGCCGGCGGTGCAGCATGCAGTAATGCCGGTTCTTGTGCCCTGGCTCGCTCACCACCCCGGCATTATGCCCGCCGGAGGTGAGGACGAAGGTGAAGTCGTTCTGGTTATGAAGTTGCAGTTTATAGACCGAGTGCCAGGGGGCGATGTGGTCGGTCTCGGTACCGATGACGAAGAGCGGGGTGTGGATGTCCGCCAGGGAGATCTTGTGTCCTCCCGCCTCGAACCGGCCTTCGGCGAGGTCGTTGTCGAGGAACAGGCGGCGCAGATACTCGGCGTGCATGCAATAGGGCATGCGGGTCGCGTCCTGGTTCCAGGACATCATGTCGTTCGGGTGTTCTTCTTCGCCGAGGTAATAGCGGCGGATCAGATTGGACCAGATCAGGTCGTTGGAGCGCAGGAGCTGGAAGGCCCCGGCCATTTGCGAGGAGTCGAGATAGCCCTGCGCCCACATCGCATCCTCGAGGAAGGCGAGCTGGGAGTCGTTGATGAAGAGTTGCAGTTCGCCCGCTTCGGTGAAATCGGTCTGCGCGGCGAGCAGGGTGATGGTGCCGAGCCGCTCGTCATGGTCGCGCGCCATCGCCGCCGCGGCGATGGTGAGCAGCGTGCCGCCCAGGCAGTAGCCGGTGGCGTGGATCTTCCGCGGCCCGCAAATGGCGGTAACGGCGTCCAGTGCCGCCATCACGCCTAAGTGCCGGTAGTCATCCAGGCTAATGTCGCGCTCCTTGTCGTCCGGGTTGCGCCAGGAGATGCAGAACACCGTGTAGCCCTGGCTGACCAGGTAACGGATCATCGAGTTATGCGGCGAGAGGTCCAGGATGTAATATTTCATGATCCAGGCCGGGACGATGAGGATCGGCTCGGGCCGGACCGTCTCGGTGGTGGGGCTGTACTGGATCAGCTCGATCAGCTCGTTGCGGTACACCACGCTGCCGGGGGTGATGGCGACTTCCTTGCCCGGCTGCATCGGCAGGGGGGGCGTGCCGCCACTGCCCGCGGCCTGCAGATCCTCGATGAAATGGCGCATGCCTTCGCGCAGATTATCGCCCGCCGTTTCCTGGGTCTTGGTCAGAACCTCGGGGTTGAAGAGCGGGAAATTGGAGGGGGCCATCATGTCCAGCAGCTGGCGCGCCACGAAATTGACGATGCGGCCGTTTTCCTTCGAGAGACCATGCACATCGGTGGTTGCCAGATCCCATAGCCGCTCGGTGCGCAGGAAGGCCTGCACCCCAAAGGCCCAGGGGCCGTGCTGCCAGCTCGGGCTGCGAAAGCGGTGGTCCTCGGGGGCTGGTTGAATGGTCTCGCCCGGCAGGCCGAGGGCGAAGCGCGCCAGCTCACCCCAATCCACCGCCGCCTGGCGCATCAGGCTCACTTGGCGGCCGGGCTGGTCGCCCAGATGCAGCGCCCAATCGGCCCAGGCCAGTATCAGCGAAGGATAGGACAGCCCGCCGGTCAACTTGGCCTGGGCGGCATGCAGGGCGCGGTCCAGGTCTCGGTTATTGAGGACGATATCGTTCATGAGACGCTCCAGACTTCAGGCGAGCAAATGTTGGCCGCCATCGACGGGGATGATGGTGCCGGTCAGCATCTTGGCACCGTCGCCGGCCAGGAAGGCCGCGAGCGCGCCGACATCCTCGATGGTGGCGAGGCGGCGTTCCGGGGCTTTTTCGGCGGCGTTCAGCAACTCGCTGAAATGTTCGATGCCGCTGGCGGCGCGGGTGGCGATGGGCCCGGGCGAGATGGCGTTGACCCGGATGTTCTTGGGCCCCAGCTCGGCGGCGGCGTAGCGCACGGCGCTTTCCAGCGCGGCCTTGACCGGACCCATGACATTGTAATGCGGCACCACATGCTCGGAGCCCTGATAGGTTAGGGTCATCAGCGAGCCGCCGTCTTGCATCAGCGGTTCGGCGAGCTTGGTCATGCGCAGGAAGGAATGGCAGGAAATGTCCATGGCCAGGGCGAAGCCTTCGGGGGTGCTGTCCACCACCCTCCCATGCAGATCCGCCGCCGGGGCGAAGGCGATGGCGTGCAGCAGGAAATCCAGCTTGCCCCAGCGTTGGGCGATTTCACCGAATACCGCTTCCAGCTCGCTGGGTTTTTCCACGTCGCAGGGGAGCACGAAGTCGCAGGGGAGCTTGTCTGTCACCGCCTGGACGTAGGGCTTGGCCTTTTCGTTGAGGTAGGTGGCGCCAAGCGCGGCGCCGCAGGCGGCAAAGGCCTGCGCGCAGCCTGTGGCGATGCTGTGCTCGTTGGCGATGCCGATGACGAGACCCCGCTTGCCGGTGAGGCTGAAGGGCGAGGGCGTTCCGGTCATACAGTTCACGGTGTCGAGGTGTCGCGCTGATGGGCGGCGGCGCTGGGGCGTTCTTCCCTCTTGCCCGAGACCAGGGACAGGGGGCGTTCCATGACCCCCGCCAGCAGCGAGGCCTGGGCGCGCATCAGCGCTTGATTATAGGCGATCTGCGCCTGGGTGACGTTGCGCACATATTCGGCGAACTGCTCGAAGATCTTGCCCGAGGGCAGAAACTTCTGCTGGTTCGTGAGCATGTCACGAGAGATCTGGAAAAGCTCGAATGGGTCGGAAGATTTTTCGTTCATAACGCCGCTCCTTCCTGAGGGGTGCCTGGATGTCAGCTTTGTGCCAGCCCCAAGCCCCTTTGCGTTGACCTGGATCAATCCGCGGCGGATGTTAGCGTAATTTTATGTTGCGGCGCGGGAAAATTACGCCCGCGCGGCAAATGTCTTCGTTCTGTTACGAATGTCCGGGTTTGGCCTCGAACTGGTAGGGGCTGGCGCTGGTGGTTTGCGGGTCGATGGTGAGGCGGTGCGCGATGGGCGGGAAGGCGCGGGAGCGGCAGTCCTGGCGCTCGCACAGCCGGCACGAAAGCCCGATGCCCACCGCAGCCGTGGCGAGGTTCAGCCCGTCGCCATAAACCAGCTCGTTGGCATGGGAGACATCGCAGCCCATGGCCACCACATGCACCGGCGGCGGCTCGCCCCAGCGCGCCGGGCGGCCGGTGATGGCGCGGGCGAAGCAGAGGAAGGTCTCGGTGGGAGAAAGCTGGGCCACCTGCACGCGGGTGGCGCCGGGGGTGGCGAAGGCGGAATGTACGATCCAGCGCGGGCAGGTGCCGCCGAAGCGCATGAAGGGAAAGCCCGCGGCGGAGAAACGCTTGCTGACATTGCCCGCCGGGTCCGCGCGCAGGAAGAAGAACGGCACGCCCCGCGCGCCCGCGCGTTGCAGAGTGGAGAGGCGGTGGCAGGCTTGCTCGTAGGACACGCCGAAGCGGGCGCTGATGGCGTCCACGTCGTAACGGCG
>DAIDJU010000019.1 GCA_027451225.1 Acidocella sp.
GTCACGTTGAAGGTAAAATCGCCATAGGCGCCGTCATTGTTCTCCCAGCCGCAATGGGTCTGCGCCAGAAAATCATAGGATAGCGCCTCGATGGCCTCGCGTACCGTGTGGGTCTGGCGCTCGATGTCAGGGCTATCCCAGCCCGGCCTGAAAAGCTCGATCCGCTCATCCGGCAATTCCGCGGCAACATCGCCACTCTGGGCCGCGATGTCATCAATTTGACCGCTATCGCCATAGCCATCGAAATTGACGATCACGACGGTGATGCCATGTTCCGCCAGAACACCGAACAGCGCTTTCTTGTTACCGTCGAGCACGGCCAACGCGCGCTCACGATAGGCACGCTCTTTTTGTTCCCATGAAGCCAAAAATGCATCGGGAGTGGCAGGCGGTTGCTGACCCGGTGCCGGGTTGTGATGGTCTGACATGATCTGTCTCCAGAAATGCAAAACCCGGCACGAAGCCGGGTTTGATGGGTTGGGAGTGGGATAAAGACGTTGAAGGAAATGAGACGAGGCGGCCCGTGGCCGCCTCGGGGTTCTGGGGTCACTCCGCCGCGATCTCGTGCGGCTCGACCTGTTCGTCATGTTCGGCTGAGGGAGGATCGGCTGCCTCAACCCTCTCGCCGGTCACATCCGCGCTGTCATCAACGGCGGCATCATGCGTGGCCAATGCCGCGGCGTCTGCCGGCATCACTATGGTTTCCACGCCTTTCGTACGCAGCGGTTCGGGCAGCCAGCCGGTGCCTTCCAGCGCCTGCGCGGCGGCTTCCGCCATGTCGGTCTTCTTGAGGTGTTCCAGCCGTTGCGCGGCTTGCTCACCCTTGGCTTCGCGTACGGCCTGGAGGATGCGCGCTTTGGTCACTCGGCCGAGGTAATTGTCCCCATTCGGCGCCCACCCGGCCGCAGTCAGATCGAGCCCCAGAATTTCCGCCAACCGCCCGGCATGCGCCAGTGCGCGGGGGCGGCGGTTATAGGCATCATGCGTGGCATTCAACGTCAGTGCCACGCAATGCGCGAACAGGGCCTCGCGGCTGTCGCTGTCGAATCCAGACAGAATATCCCAAAGCTCTACAGCATCTTCGGGCAATTGCGCCGCCCAGCCCTGATGCCGGGCATCAACGCGTTCGGCCAAGGGCGTATCGCCCAAACCAGGCGCTTGGGCGCCGAACATGACGCTCTTTGCCTCAACCTCCAGGCAGGATTCGGCGCCATAGCGATAGAACAGCCGCAGGCACAGCGCGTGCAGCAGTGCCAGATAGGCAATGCCGGGCTCGTTGCCCAACGCCTCACGCAGCGCCAGCGTGCGATAAGCGGTGAGTTCCGTCAGCAACCGGTCAGGCAAGGGCTTGAGCCCATCTTCCTCTTCGGGCTCGGCTTCATATTCCGCCCTACCGCCAATATGGGCGGTGATCACTCTGGAATCCGCGCGGCCGGGCTCGATGCCATCGGCAGCGTCGTATCCGTCCTGCCCCTGCGCGCTGCCCTCCCCTGCGAAGGCAACTTCATTAGCTTCCTCAACCACCAGCGGTTCATCCTCGGGTCGGACATAGCCGCGCTCGACCCGCAGCTTGCCGCTGCCATCGATGCTGACAAAGACGCCCGCCATGGCGATCTCGGCGGAGTCGTACATCGGCGGGCGCTGGGTCAGCGCGTCGATCTCCGCTTCGATCTCATTAAGACGGGCATCAGCATCGTCGGAGACTTCATCCGTCGCGGCGGCTTCTTCCTCGATCCGCTCCGCCTCGGCCCGTAGCGTCTCGACCTGGGCGATCTCGTCTTCCGTCAGCGGACGGCGCGTGCCCGGAATGCGCCGCAGGCCGTACTGATGGCCATAGGGGAATTCAGGCGCAGCCTCGACCCATTTCCAGCCCTCGGCACGGATGGCATCGGCATCGCGCTCGAGCTTCTCCGCCACGACGCGGGCCAGCAGCCCGGCATCCTGCAGCCAGCCACCATCATCCTGCTGAAACAGATCGCGCATCACCGCGCCCCCGGCCACGATATAATCCTCACCGGCATATTGGGCCCGCTTGTCTGAGGCGCGCACAGCACCTTCGGTCAGCAAACGGCGGATCTGGTAGGGCTCTTTGTTGTAGGAATGCTGCACGGCCTCCCAGACCTGTTCCTGGCGCTGATGGTCCGGGCTGACCGAGAAGGCCATCAACTGGTCCAACGTCATCTCGTCCTCGGCATAGACCTCCAGCAGCCGGGGTGAGACGGCGGCGAGACGCAGACGCTGCTTCACCACCGAGACCGCGACAAAGAACACCGCCGCGATCTCCTCCTCGCCCTGCCCCTTCTCGCGCAGCGCCTGAAACGCCCGAAATTGATCCAGCGGATGCAACGGCGCCCGCTGCACATTCTCCGCTAGGCTGTCCTCTTCAGCGATGCCGTCGGTGCGCACGACGCACGGGATGGGCGCGGTCTTGGCCAGGCGTTTCTGCTGCACCAGCAATTCCAGCGCCCGGTAACGCCGCCCGCCGGCGGGGATTTCGAACATGCCGGTCTCGGCACCGGCCTCATCCAACACCGGCCGCACGGTGATGCTCTGCAGCAGCGTGCGGCGGGCAATATCGGCCGCCAGCTCCTCGATCGAGACACCGGCCTTCACCCGCCGGACATTGGCCTGACTCAGCACCAGCCGGTCAAACGGAATATCGCGCGAGGCGCTCAGCGTGATTTTCTGAACAGCTTTCGTGGTTTTACCCATGGGACAAACTCCATGACGGGCGGCCCGGAGCCACTCTCCGCGCCTATCACCCGTCACCAAGCGCCCAGCCGCCCTCTGCCTCTCCTGCCCGGTTCCATGAAAAAAGCCGTGGACCGGCAACCCGGCCCACGGCGGAAAAAACACCGATGGAAAAAGAGCGTTCAGGGGATCAGGCGCTCAACCCACCCGGTCGAGCAGCGGCTTGGCCTTGCCCTCCAGCTCCAGCCGTGCATCCTGATGCGGGCGCGTCCGCGCCAGCGCTGTGATGCCCTGCACGAAATCGAACACGCTCTCCGGCGGGTGGCCTTCCTCCTCCAGCACGGTGGCGATGATCTTTGCTGTCTCGCCTTTGCTGAAGCCGCGCTTGCGCAAGAAGCCTTCACGTTCATCGTCAGCACGCGCGACG
>DAIDJU010000020.1 GCA_027451225.1 Acidocella sp.
TGAAGGGCCGATCCGCCCGGAAGGAGCCATCGAGGTACGCCGCGCCGCCACCGCCTTCAACCGCATGCGCGAGCGGCTGCGCCGCTTCCTCGCCCAGCGCACCACCATGTTGGCCGGGGTCTCGCACGATCTGCGCACGCCGCTCACAAGGTTGCGTCTGGCGCTGGCCATGCAGCCGCACATTCCGGCGCAGGACCTGGCCGATATGACCTCGGACATCGAGGAGATGGAGCGGCTGATCGCGGTTTATCTCAACTTCGCCCGGGGCGAGGGCGGGGAGCAGCCCGTGGCCACCGATGTCACCGCGCTGCTCGACGATGTCTGCATCGCCGCCCGCCGCGCCGGGGCGCGGGTTGGGCTGGACGCCATTCCGGGCCTGACCGCCACGCTCCGCCCCGAGGCGATGCGCCGGGCGCTGACCAACCTCGTCGACAATGCCCGCCGCCACGCCACCCGCATTTGGATCAGCGCCCGGCTCATCGGCCCGCTCGAGCTGCAAATCCTCATCGACGATAACGGCCCCGGCATCCCCGCCGCCAAGCGCGAAACTCTGCTCCGGCCCTTCGAGAGCGAGGACCCCGCCGGAACCGGGCTGGGCCTGACCATCGCCAGCGATATCGTCATCGCCCATGGCGGCGCCATCCGCCTGCTGGACCGCCCCGGCGGCGGCCTGCGCATCGCTATCGACCTGCCGGTGTAGCCCTGGCGGAGAAGTGGGTGCCGCAGGGGGACCGCCGTTCCCCTGCACCCCCTGCCAGGGGCCGAGCCCCTGGACCTCAATAATTCGGCATAGAAAAAGGGCCCCTAAAAGGGGCCCTTTTTCTATGCCGGGTGGGTTCCAAGGGCCTCTCGGCCCTTGGCGGGGGTTTAAGGGGGCAGCGCCCCCTTGGGCACCAGCCTCACCGCCGGGGCTTTACCCGGCGACGAAGCGTTCCAGCCAGTGGATGGTGTAGTCGCCGGCGATGAAATCCGGTGCTTCCAGAATGCGCTGGTGCAGCGGGATGGTCGTCTTGATGCCGGTGATGACGAACTCGTTCAGCGCGCGCTTCATGCGGGCGATCGCTTCCTCGCGCGTCTTGCCGTAGGTGATCAGCTTGGCGATCAGGCTGTCGTAATGCGGCGGCACGCGGTAGCCCGCGTAGAGAGCGCTATCGACGCGCACGCCAAGCCCGCCCGGCGGATGGAACACGTCCACCTTGCCCGGCGAGGGGGCGAAGGTCTGCGGGTCCTCGGCGGTGATGCGGCACTCGAGGGCATGGCCAGAGAGGACGATGTCCTTCTGGGTGTACTCCATATGCTGCCCAGCGGCGATGCGGATCTGCTCGCGCACTAGATCGATGCCGGAGATCATCTCCGAGACCGGGTGCTCCACCTGCAGGCGGGTGTTCATCTCGATGAAGGCGAACTGCCCGTCCTGGTACAGGAACTCCAGCGTGCCCGCGTTGCGGTAGCCGATCTTCTTCAGCGCCTTGGTCACGGTCTCGCCCAGGGCGTCGCGCTGTTCGGCGCTGATGACCGGGGAGCCCGCTTCTTCCAGCACCTTCTGGTGGCGGCGCTGGAGCGAGCAGTCGCGCTCGCCGATATGCACCACCTCGCCATGGTTGTCGGCCAGGATCTGCAGCTCGATATGCCGGGGCTTGTCGAGATACTTTTCCATGTACACGGCG
>DAIDJU010000021.1 GCA_027451225.1 Acidocella sp.
GGCGGAGTAGGCGCTAGGCGGCCAGCGCGCGGAAATCCCCCCGCTCCAGCAACCAGGAGACGGTTACACCCGCGATCAGCCCCCAGAACGCGGCGCCGATATTCAGCAGGCTGATATCGGACACGGTGACGAGGAAGGTGACCAGCGCGCCGAGCGAAAAGCTCGTCTTGAACGCGGCGATGAAGGAATTTTGCAGCACGCGCAGCATGGCCAGCCCCGCCAGCGTGGCGATGAAGCTCTTGGGCGCGGCCAGCATGAACTTGGTGAAGCCCGGGGCGAGCAGCCCGAAGCCGATGGACAACAGCCCCGTGGTGATGCCCGCGATGTAATGCCGCCGATGCTCGCCCGCCGAGACGAGAATGGCATTGGTCGGCCCGGCGAGGCAGGTGCTCACCGCCCCCACCGCCGCACTCAGCAACGCCCCCACGCCGCAGGCCAACGTGACGGCGTCCACCGGCGCCTCATGCCCCGCCGCCTTCAGCACGGCGAAACCCTGGCCGTTCTGCACCACCAGCACGGTGATGATGAGCGGCACCACGAGTTCCACCATCGCGGGCCAGGACCAGACCGGCTGCTGCAACACCGGATGCGCCAGGGTGAAGCCGGAGATGCCGGAGAGATCGAACCGCCCAAGCGCGATGGCCGCCAGCCCGCCGGTCAGCAGCGCGCCGATGATCGGCGGGATATACTCGCCCACGCGCTTGAAGGCGGTGAGGCCGACCCAGGCCGCGACCATCGGCCCGGCGAGCAGGATGTCCGCCCGCACGGCATGGACGAGATCCAGCCCGAAGCGCAGGAACACCCCGGCCACCATGCCCATCACGATGGGCAGCGGCACCGCCCGCATCAGCCGCTTCACCCAGCCCGTGGCCCCGAGCAGGATGGTGAGCGCCCCCGTGGCGTAGAACGCGCCGATAACCTCGGGGAAGCTGAGATGCCCCAAAGCCGGGCCGACCAGCACCGTGCCGGGAATGGTCCAGAAAAACGCCAGCGGGCGGGCATAGACCCAGGAGAACAGAGCGGTGATCAGCCCGTTGACGAAGAACACGCCGAAGATCCAGGAGGACAGCTCGGCCTCGCTCAACCCCCCATGCAGCCCGACGGTGAGGATGATCGCCACCGGGCCGGTGGCCGCGAACAGCCAGCCGATAAACCCATGCGCGACATAAGTCGCCCCGAAATCGGCCCGTAGCTGGGCCAGGCCGGGCGGCGGCGCGGATGGACGCTCGATGCGTGACAGAAACATAACTCCCCCTTTGTTTTTTGCAGCGCAATTAGGGGGAAGGATCGCAATCGCCGGGCCCAGGGGCAAGCCAAAAGCCCATACATATTCAGTATACTTACATACCCGGCAGGTCTGGACCGGGCAGAAAAAAGGGCCGCGCGAGGCGGCCCTTTTCCGGATTACTTCCCGTAACCAACGACGCCCTTGATCTCGAGGAACTCCTCAAGACCCCAGACGCCCCATTCGCGCCCGTTGCCGGACTGCTTGTACCCGCCGAACGGCGCATTCAGGTCGCCCTTGGGGTTGTTGATATACACATTGCCCGCACGCAGGCGGCGCGAGAGCTTCTGGGCGCGCTCATGGCTGCCGGACTGGATATAGGCGGCGAGGCCGTACACCGTGTCGTTGGCCATGCGCACCGCGTCCTCGTCGGTGTCGTAGAACAGGATGGACAGCACCGGCCCGAAGATTTCCTCGCGGGCGACGCGCATGTCCGGCGTCACATCGGCGAACACGGTGGGGCGCACGTAATAGCCCACGTTCAGCCCGGCGGGGCGGCCGGTGCCGCCGGCCACCACGGTGGCGCCTTCGTCGATGCCCGCCTGGATCAGCGCCTGGATCTTGGTGAATTGCAGCTCGCTGATCACCGGGCCCATATAGGTCTCCGGGCTCTCGGGGTTGCCGACCACGATGCCATCGGCGGCGGTCTTGGCGGCGGCGAGGGCGACATCGCGGAACTTGCTCGGCACGAACATGCGCGTCGGCGCATTGCAGGACTGGCCGGTGTTCTGCATCACATCCACAATGCCCGAGGCCACGGCGGCGGCGATGTCCGCATCGTCGAGCAGGATGTTCGGCGACTTGCCGCCCAGCTCCAGATGCACCTTCTTCACCGTCTCGGACGCCGCCTTGGAGATGAGCACGCCAGCGCGGGTGGAGCCGGTGAAGGAGATCATGTCGATATCCGGGTGGGCGGAGATGGCCGAGCCGACATCCGCGCCGAAGCCCTGCACCATGTTGAACACGCCCGCCGGCACGCCGGCCTCATGCATGATCTCGGCGAACACCACGGCGTCGACCGGCGCGATCTCGGAGGGCTTGAGCACCATGGTGCAGCCCGCCGCGATAGCCGGGCAGACCTTGCAGGTGATCTGGTTCATCGGCCAATTCCACGGGGTGATCATGCCGATCACGCCGAAGGCCTCGCGGGTGATGAGGGTGTTGCCCTGCATCTCGTCGAACTCGAACTCTTCGAGCACCTTGATGATCTGGCCAATATGCCCGGCGCCGATGGCGGCCTGGGCTTTCTGCGCCAGCTTCACCGGCGCGCCCATCTCCAGGCGGATGGCCTCGGCCACGTCGTCATAGCGCTTCAGGTACACGTCCTGGATGCGCTTGAGCAGAGCCAGGCGCTCCTCGCGCGTGGTCTGGCTGAAGCTCTCGAAAGCGCGGCGGGCGGCGGTCACGGCGCGGTCCACATCCGCCGCGGTGCCGACGGAGATCTGGGTGAAGGGCTGCTCGGTGGCCGGGTTGATGACATCGATCACGCGCGGCTCGATCGGGTCGACCCAAGCGCCGTCGATATAGAATTGCAGATTATGGGACATGTTTCTCTCCTGGGTTATGGGGTCAGGCGCGGGCGGCGCGGTAGGCGCGCGCGGCCTCGCCGAAGCTGTGGAACAGGGCGCGGTTCGGGTCGTGCAGATCCGGGCGGTATTCGGGGTGCCACTGCACGCCCACGGCGAAGGGCTGGCCCTCCACCGTCACGATCTCGGGGATGCCATCCGGTGCTGTGCCCTGCACGGAAAGCCCTTCGCCGATCTTGGCCAAAGCCTGATAATGCAGCGAGTTCACGGAGAAGGTCTCCGCCCCGAACACGTTCACCAGCGGCGAGCCGGGGCGCAGATGCACCTCGTGCAGCGGGGCGTAGCGGTCCTCATAGGGCGCATCCTCGGGCGAGTGGTGCAGATCGCCGTTCTCCAGTTCGATATGCAGCGTGCCGCCATGCGCCACGTTCAGCTCCTGCAAGCCGCGGCAGATGCTCAGGATCGGCATCTTGGCCGCCAGCGCCGCGCGGATCAGCGGGAGGGAGAGCTCATCGCGCGCATCGTCGAACGGACCGACGCCCTCGCCCGCCTGGCCGTAGCGCCAGGGGCGGATGTTGGAGGGGCTGCCGGTGAAGAGAAAGCCGTCGAAGATGTCCACCAGCTCGCCGATATGGTTGCCCGAACGCTCGCTGAGGATGGCCAACGGCAGGGCTTGCGCGAATTCCGAAACCGCCTGGGCGTATTTGTCGCCCAGCACCTGAAAGGGCATGCCGCCCAGATCCCGCATATCGGTAATCAGCCCGATCACGGGCCGGCGCGTCTTGTTCATGAACCAAACTCCCATTGGCGCGGCATCTTCCGGTTAAAAAAAATAAACGTCAATGCCGTTGAAACCGGGCGCATGGCACCGCACAGGCGGGCACTTGGCAATGGATTTGTCGCGGTTGATTAAAATATTCGTAGCGCGGATTAAAATGGCCTACGCCCCGAACTTCCGCAGCACCTCCGCCAGCGTGGCGAAGGCCGGGGCGATGGCCTCCTCCTTCACGCAGGCATAGCCCAGCAGCAACCCGGCCTGGGCGGCGGCGGCGGTGTGGTAATAGCCGCTGAGCGGCCGGGTGGCGACGCCCGCCTCCACCGAGGCCTGGGCGATGGCTTTATCCTCCAGCCCCGGCAGGCCCAGGATGAGATGCAGCCCGGCATTGTCGCCCATCACCGGCAGAGTCTTGCCGAATTCGGCGCGGATCGCCTCCAGCAACGCCTGGCGGCGGCGGCTGTAGAGCCCACGCATGCGGCGGATATGCGAGGCGAAATGCCCCTCGGCGATGAAATCCGCCAGCATGGCCTGCTGCTGCAACTGGCCCTCGCGGTACAGCTCGGCCACGCCCTCGGCAAAGGCAGCGGCGAGGCTCGGCGGGGCGACGATGTAACCCAGCCGCAGGCCGGGAAACAGCGTCTTGCTCAAGCTGCCCACATAGATCACCAGCCCCTCACGGTCCAAGCCCTGCAGGCTGGTGATGGGCCGGGTGCCGTAGCGGAATTCGCTGTCGTAATCGTCCTCGATGATCCAGCTGCCATGGGTGCGCGCCTGCTCCAGCAGGGCTTGGCGGCGCGGCAGGGTCATCACCATGCCCAGCGGATATTGGTGCGAGGGGGTGGCGACGATGAAGCGCGGTGCCGGGCCGCGCGTGGCGGACCAGTTCAGCCCCTCGGCATCCACCGGCACCGGGCGCAGCGTCAGCCCCAGAGACTGCACGCTATGCCGCAGCCCCCAATAGCACGGGTCCTCCAGCCAGACGGTATCGCCGGGGTCGGTGAGCAGCCGGGCGGTGAGGTCGATGGATTGGTGGATGCCGGTGGTGATGACGATCTGCCCCGGCTCGCAGCGCACGCCGCGCGCGGTACGCAAATGCTCGGCCAGGGCGGCGCGCAAGGCGGGCAAGCCGCCTGCCGGGGCGTAGCTGAGGCGCTCAGGGAGTGCGCGGTTCCAGTGCCGGTTATGCAGCCGGGCCCAGATGCGCGTGGGGAATTCCGTGACATCCGGCACGCCGGGCATGAACGCGCCCCATTGCCGGGGGAACACCCGCGCCCCCTTCACCACCGCCTCGCCCCTTGCAGAGAGTTTCGGCGCGGGGCGCTCGGCCTCGGGGGCGGCCGGGCTGGGCGGGGCGAGGCGCTCGGCGGAGAGATCCGCCACATAGGTGCCGCTGCCGTGGCGCGTTTCCAGGCAGCCTTGCGCGGCCAGGGTCTCGTACACATCGATCACCGTATTGCGCGCCACCCCCAGCTCGCGCGCCAGCAACCGGCTGGAGGGCAGCTTGCGCCCGGCGGGCAACTCGCCCTCCAGCACCGCGGCCAATAACGCCTCATGCAGTTGCCGGTGCAGCGGGGCTGGGTCTTCGCGGCTGATGCGGGCGAGGAGCCAGTCGGAGAGGGCGATTGTGGTCACAGGGCGCGATCCATCTGCTGTGTAGCGGCGGCGCTTCACGGTAGATGGTGAATCGCCCCCTAGAACATCGACGAGGGTCTGAGTGATCAGACCATAGTGGCTCCCTAAAATAGCGCAAACTGGACCTTCCGCCAGAGCCACATCGGATTAATGTGGCACCATCATGCAGGGGTGCGCCCCATGCTTGCGCCAGATCTCTCAAGTCATATGGAGTGTACCATGCCGAATGCCGACCTCCCCCCCACCCAGACCGCCGGCACCAACGCGGGCTGGGAAGCCCGCCGTCAGGCCATTACGCCGCGTGGCGTTGGCGTGCTGGAAAGCTTCTACGCCGCCCGTGCGCAGAACTCCGAGATCTGGGACATCGAGGGTAACCGTTACATCGACTTCGCCGGCGGCATCGGCGTGCTGAACCTGGGCCATGCCAACCCGCGCATCGTCGCCGCGGTGCAGGAGCAGGCCGCCAAGTTCACCCACACCTGCTACCAGGTTGTGCCGTATGCCGGTTATGTCGAGCTGGCCGAGAAGGTCGCCGCCCGCGCCCCCGGCAACTTCCCCAAGAAGACCCTGTTCGTGACCACCGGCGCCGAAGCCGTTGAGAACGCCGTGAAGATCGCCCGCGCCGCCACCGGCCGCTCCGGCATCATCGCGTTCGACGCCGCCTTCCATGGCCGCACCTTCCTGGGCATGGCGCTCACCGGCAAGGTTGCGCCCTACAAGCTGAACTTCGGCCCGATGCCGGGCGATGTCTACCACGCCCCCTTCCCCAACCCGGTGCACGGCATCACCGTCGAGGACGCGATGGCCGGCATTCAGCGCCTGTTCAAGTGCGACATCGACCCCAAGCGCGTCGCGGCCTTCATCCTCGAGCCCGTGCAGGGCGAGGGCGGGTTCTACCAGGCCCCGGCCGAGTTCGTGAGCGCGCTGCGCAAGCTGGCCGATGAGCATGGCATCCTGCTGATCGCCGACGAAGTGCAGGCGGGTGCCGCCCGTACCGGCAAGTTCTTCGCCTCCGAGCATTACGACACCGAGTTCGACCTGTTCACCTTCGCCAAGTCCATCGGCGCTGGTCTGCCGATCGCCGGCGTCACCGGCCGCGCCAACCTGATGGACGCCCCCGCCCCGGGCGGCCTGGGCGGCACCTATGCCGGTAACCCGCTGGCCGTGGCCGCGGCGCTCGAGGTGATCAAGATCATCGACGAGGACAAGCTGATCGACCGCTCCAACAAGCTGGGCGACACGCTGAAGGCCCGCCTGAACGGGCTGAAGGCCAAGACCCCGTCCATCGTGGACGTGCGTGGCCCGGGCAGCATGGTCGCGGTCGAGTTCTTCAAGGATGGCAAGCCCTCCGCCGAGACCGCCAAGGCCGTGCAGACCTTCGCCCAGGAACACGGGCTGATCCTGCTCACCTGCGGCGCTTACGGCAACATCATCCGCTTCCTCTACCCGCTGACGATCCAGGACGAGGTGTTCGCCGAGGCCCTGGACATTCTGGAGAAGGCCATCCTGGCCGCCTGATCCGGAACCAGACGACCCCCGGGGCGGCCAACCGCCCCGGGTTTTTCATCCCGGGCACAGAAACCGGGCACCAGTAAAGCAAGACCGCACACGGAGTATTCGCCATGGCTGATATCAGCCAACCTCTCTCCTCTCCCATGTTTTCCGGCCTGTCTTACGTCCACCCCTCGCCCACCAGCCCCTGGGGCACCTATCTGGCGCAGGTGGACCGCGTGCTGCCCTATATCGGCGGGCTGGCCCGCTGGGCGGAAACGCTGCGCCGCCCCAAGCGCGCCCTGATCGTCGACGTGCCTGTCGAGCTGGATAACGGCGAGATCGCGCATTTCGAGGGCTATCGCGTACAGCACAACCTCTCCCGTGGGCCGGGCAAGGGCGGCGTGCGCTACCACCCCAATGTCACGCTGGAGGAGGTCATGGCCCTCTCCGCCTGGATGACAGTGAAGAACGCCGCCGTGAACCTGCCTTATGGCGGCGCGAAAGGCGGCATCCGGCTCGACCCCAAGCTGCTCTCGCTGAAGGAGCTGGAGCGCGTCACCCGCCGCTATACCAGCGAGATCGGCCTGATCATCGGCCCGCAGCAGGACATTCCGGCCCCGGACGTGAACACCAACCCCCAGGTGATGGCCTGGATGATGGACACCTACTCCATGAACACCGGGGCCACCGCCACCGGCGTGGTCACCGGCAAGCCGATCCATCTGGGCGGCTCGCTGGGCCGCGTGAAGGCGACCGGCCACGGCGTGTTCGTGACCGGGCGCGAGGCCATGCGCCGGCTGAAGATGAAGATGGAAGGCACGCGCATCGCCATCCAGGGCTTCGGCAATGTCGGCGCGCCGGCGGCCGAGCTGTTCGCGGCCTCTGGCGCCAAGATTGTCGCCGTGCAGGACCATGGCGGCACGATCTACAACTCCACCGGGCTGGATGTGGCGGCGCTGACCGCGCATGTGCAGCAATTCGGCACCGTGGCCGGGTTCAAGGCGGCCGAAATCATCGGCGCTGAGGATTTCTGGAACGTGCAGATGGATGTACTGATCCCCGCCGCACTCGAAGGGCAGATCACCGCCGCCCGCGCCGAGCGCCTGACCGCCAAGCTGGTGCTGGAAGCCGCCAACGGCCCCACCGTGCCCGCCGCCGACGACATCCTGGCCCAGCGCGGCGTGGCCGTGCTGCCGGACGTGATCTGCAACGCGGGCGGCGTGATCGTCTCGTACTTCGAGTGGGTGCAGGATTTCTCGTCGTTCTTCTGGAGCGAGGACGAGATCAACATGCGGCTCGACAAGATCATCACCGGCGCGCTCGGGCATATCTGGGACATCGCCGAGCGGCACAAGATCAGCCTGCGCACCGGCGCGTTCGTTGTGGCGTGCGGGCGCATCCTCACCGCCCGTGCGGAGCGCGGCCTGTACCCGTAACCCTTCCGGTTCCGGCCAACAAAAAAACCCCGGCGGGAAACTGCCGGGGTTTTTCTTGGGAACTATATACTTGACTCCCTTGTTCATTCCGGTATAATGTCGGTATGAAGAAAACGACCATTAGCCTCTATGATTTCATTAAACTTTTCCCCGATGAGCGGGCAGCACGCATCCATATCGAGTCCGTGCGCTGGAAAGGACAACCCACCTGCCCGAAATGCGGTGCCATTGAACGCATCCAAGCCCGCAAAGTCGAGGGATATTTCCGCTGTCTCGCCTGCAAGCTTGATTTTACCGTCAGGACCGGCACCATCTTCGAACGGTCCCACATTCCTTTGGATAAGTGGCTCTATGCCATGTATCTCATTAACACGGCTCGCAAAGGCATCTCATCCCTTCAACTCGCACAAGAGATTGGAATCACACAGAAATCAGCTTGGTTTCTGTTGCAGCGCATTCGTGAGGCTTGCAGCAACCAGAAAGACGATGACGATGATTTCCTCGGCGGCATTGTGGAAGCCGATGAGGTTTATATCGGTGGCAAGGAGACCAATAAGCACGAGAACAAAAAGCTAAAGGCGGGACGTGGCACCGTGGGCAAGACAGCGATCTTGGGGCTGCGTGAACGCGGTGGACGGCTTGCGGCTACGGTCATTGCCGGGACCAATACGGCGGTCATCCAGGGGCATGTGAAGCGGAAATTGAAGCCCGGTGCGACGTTATGCACGGATGAGCATTCGGCTTATGTCGGCATGTCCCAATTCAAGCATTTGTCAGTTCGGCACAGCGCGAAGCAATTTGTGGACGGTATGGCGCATACGAATGGCATCGAGAGCGTATGGGCTGTTTTGAAGCGCGGATTTTATGGTGTTTATCATTCGTTTAGCGTGAAACACATGCAGCGGTATGTTGATGAATTTGTGTATCGGTTGAACGAGGGTAAGTGCGCGAACCTGACGATGGATCGGATTGATGCGATGCTTGGGCGTGTGGCTGGCAATCGGATTACATATCAAACATTGACAGCAACAATCTAACTTGAGGCTTTTTGATGAGCCAAATTAAATTTCAGCTTGAGCGTGTTTCTGGAGCGCAGGTTTCGGATCATGAATTGTTAGTTGATTTGCGCCTTGCGGCACAGTTGGCTGGTACCGAGATACTATCTCAACGTCTATATTCATTGCATGGAAAGTATGATCCAAAAACTGTTCACCGGCATTTTGGATCATGGAATAAAGCTATTGTTGCCGCAGGTCTGCAAACTGCGAATGAAATAAATATCTCCGACGAACGGTTATTTGAGAATATAATGCTGCTTTGGGAGCATTATGGTAGACAGCCGCGTAGAGCAGAGCTTGCCATAGCTCCATCACAATTTTCGCAATCAGCATATAAGCGTCGATTTAATTCTTGGATGGATGCGTTGTCGAGTTTTGTTGAATATGTGAATATCCAGGAGGCACAGCCCCCAAGCGTCAAAGAAATTGTCAATGAGCGCCGCACTGGTCGTGATCCGTCTTTACGCATGAAATTTCGTGTTATGAAACGCGACAATTTCAGATGTTGCGCGTGTGGGGCAAATCCCGCAAGCCAACCTGGGCTAACTCTCCATATTGATCATATAAAGCCATGGAGTCGCGGAGGTGAAACGACAGATGATAATCTGCAAACATTATGCGAAGGCTGCAATTTGGGGAAGAGTAACGTCCTGTAAGACTTCGTTTTGTGGTGAATTAACTACGGAGATAAATAGCGTTACACCATTTGGAGTAACGCTATGAAACAAATTAAAGAAAACGACCCATGTACTCTCGCAGGATATAAGCCAGGGGCTTTGATCGTAGAAAAAACCTTTCAGATTAACCTATCATATTCACGAGATTTTCGAGTTCGTGAAAAATTCGATCACTCTCTTGTTCAGTCGGACACGGAATCGTCACAATAGGTCCGCGATCATCATAGACAACGACGACCCAATCATTCGGTGAATGAGTCCGAGTTGGGTCAGGTTGATATACACGTATTCCTACATCAGCCATGATTAATCCTGTTTATGTCTCTCAATAAAATCTGGACTAATCAGAGAGTAGACGCAAGGTTTAGGGAGTTAAATATATAGTTCCCTTTTTCTTTGGGCGTTGAGACGCGTTACTTGAGCACGATCTCGACGCGGCGGTTCTGCGGCTCGCGCACGCCCGGGCCGGTGGGAACCAGCAGATGCGTGTCGCCGTAGCCGTGGATCTCGATCTCGGAGGCCGGAACGCCGTCCTGCACCAGCTGGGCAGCCACAGCCTTGGCGCGGCGCTCGGAGAGACCCTGGTTGTACTGCGGCGTGCCGGAGGTGTCGGTGTAGCCGGAAACATCCAGCGTGGTGACGTTCTGCGTCTTGGAGTCGGACGCGGCCTGGGCGATAATCTGGGTCGCGCGCGGGGTCAGGCTGTACTTGTCCCAGTCGAAGAACACCAGATAGGTCTTGGCCGGAGCCGGAGCCGGGGCAGCCACCGGGGCCGGAGCGTATACGGGAGCCGGGGCCGGGGCGGCGGGCTGGAAGAGCTGGTAGCGCAGGCCGAGCAGGAAGGTGTGGCTGGTTTCGCTGCCGATATTCACAATGTCAGACTGGCCGAACACGCTGTTCGCCTTGTAGTTGCGCCCCTCGGTCAGCTGCATGAAACGGTATTCGGCGGTGGCGGACAGGCCCGGAACCCAGGGGAGCGGGTAGGACAGACCAGCGATGAGCTGGTACGCAAAGCTGCCCTCGGTGCCGCCGATGCGGGTGAACTGGTTGCCGATGTCGCTATTGTACTTAACCCACTGGTAGCCGACGCCAACGCCAACATATGGGAACACCGGCAGGCCGACATTGAAGTCGTACAGCAGGTTCAGCATCGGGCCGAACTTGTTCTCACCGCCATACAGGCGGGCGTACTGATTGGCGGAGCTATCGTGCGCGCCGCTGATGGTGTTGCGGTCGAAGTCGAAGCTGGCTTCCAGGCGCAGGCCATTGCCGAAGCCGTAACCGGCATCCGCCACGCCAGCATAAGAGGGAGACCAGTTGAACCTGCCGTAATCCCCGCTGCCCTGGAACTGATACTTGGTGGAGGGCAACAGGCTGGTGCCAGCGCCGAGGCTCACATAGGGGCCGGTAACCGGCTGGGCGTGGGCGGCAAGCGGCATAGCCAGAATGGTCGCGGCGGCAAGCAGGGAACGAAGCTTCATGTGTTGGGTCTCCCGATAGGTTAGCGGCAACCTATGTTGGGCAGACGGAGTGACCAAGTTACATGACTGTTGCAGCCAAGCTTTGCTTCACGCTGTTGCTTTTCCGCCGCACCGCAACAAAAACAAAAACCCCGGCAGTTTCCCGCCGGGGTTTTTTCGTGGCGCGTGAGCGCGTTACTTGAGGACGATCTCGACGCGGCGGTTCTGCGGCTCGCGCACGCCCGGGCCGGTCGGCACCAGCAGGTGCGTCTCGCCATAAGCGTGGATCTCGATCTCGGAGGCCGGAACGCCATCCTGCACCAGCTGGGCAGCCACAGCCTTCGCGCGGCGCTCAGAGAGACCCTGATTGTACTGGGCCGTGCCCGAGGTGTCGGTATAGCCGGAGACATCCAGGGTGGTGACGTTCTGCGTCTTGGAGTCGGAGGCCGCCTGGGAGATGATCTGGGTCGCGCGCGGGGTCAGGTTGTACTTATCCCAGTCGAAGAACACCAGATAGGTCTTGGCCGGAGCCGGGGCCGGGGCGGCAACCGGAGCAGGCGCGAGGGCCGGAGCCGGGGCCATCGGGGCCGGGTTGAAGAGCTGGTAGCGCAGGCCCAGCAGGAAGGTGTGGTACTCGTGCTGGCCCAGCTTCTCGGTGCCGCCCGGCGCGCCGATGACGGCGTAGTTGCGGCCTTCGGTCAGCTGCATGAAGCGGTATTCGGCGGTGGCGGACAGGCCCGGCACCCAGGGAAGCGGGTAGGACAGGCCGGCGATGAGCTGGTAAGCGAAGCTGCCCTCGGTGCCGCCAAAGGTGGTCCCGAGGCTCTGGCCATCGTTCACATGGCTGGACAGATGCACCCACTGGTAACCGGCGCCGACGCCGATATAGGGGAACACGGGCCAGCCGACATTCATGTCGTACAGGAAGTTGACCATCGGGCCGTAGGTGTTCATGCCGCCCGTGGCCTTGAAGCGGTTGCCGTAATCGTCGTGGTTCGAGGACACGGTGTTGCGGTAATAGTTGCCGCCAAGCTCCATGCGGAAGCCGTTGCCAAAACCATAACCAACCCCGGCAACCCCGGCATAGGAGATGCGGCTGTTCAGCTTGCCGCTGTAACCGTTGTTGTTGTCACGGTAGTTCACCGGCTCCTGGATGCTCGTTCCCGCGCCAAGGCTCACATAGGGGCCGGTAACCGGCTGGGCATGGGCGGCAAGCGGCATAGCCAAAATCGTCGCAGCTGCGAGCGCGGAACGAAGCTTCATGGTACAAATTCTCCTCATCGTTACCGCACAAACTATTGGCATCAGGGCATTTCTGCCAGATTGAATGCAGGACAACTGCCCTTTTCCTGGCCAGTGTTGCCATTTTGCTACAAATCCGGGCACAACAAAAAACCCTGGCGGTTGCCCGCCAGGGTTGCATTCTGTTTAAGGACTAAAACCCTTAGTTCATCACGATCTCGACGCGGCGATTCTGCGGTTCGCGCACGCTGGGGCCGGTCGGCACCAGCAGATGCGTCTCGCCATAGCCGTGGATCTCGATCTCGGAGGCGGGGACGCCATCCTGCACCAGCTTCGCCGCCACGGCCTTGGCGCGGCGCTCGGACAGGCCCTGGTTGTACTGGGCCGTGCCGGACGTGTCGGTATAGCCGGAGACGTCCAGGGTGGTGACGTTCTGCGTCTTGGAGTCGGACGCGGCCTGGGCGATGATCTGCTCCGCGCGCGGGTTCAGATTGGCCTTGTTCCAGTCGAAGAACACCAGATAGGTCTTGGCCGGGGCCGGAGCCGGAGCCGCCTCGGGCGCGGCTTCGGCGGCGGGCACGGGGGCCAGCGGCGGCGGGCTGAAGAGCTGGTAGCGCAGGCCGAGGAACAGGTTGTGGCTGGAAGCGCTGCGGAACTTGATGTTGTCCGGCACGCCATCGGCGGTGCCGTGCATGGTCGTGTCGCTGAACAGCTGCATGTAGCGGTATTCGGCGGTGGCGGAGAGGCCGCGCACCCAGGGCACAGGGTAGGACAGGCCGACAATGATATCGAAAGCCGGGCTGCCCTCGGTGCCGCCATAGGCGAAGGAGGGATCGCGCGAGGACAGATGCGTCCACTGATACCCCATACCCGCGCCGATATAGGGGAAGACCGGCAGGCTGGCGTTAAAATCGTACAGCGCGTTGACCATGGGGCCGAAGCTGCTGCGCGTGCCGTTGGAGCTGGCGCGGCCATAGGCGCTGTTCTGCGTCTCGGCGAGGGTGGAGTGCAGATCGTCGACCTCGAGCTGCACGCGCCAGCCATTGCCGAAGCCGTAACCGGCATAGGCGTCGCCCGCGTAGGATTCGCGGTACAGCGTCTTGCCGAAGGTCCCGCCCAGGGACTCGTTATATTTCACCGGCTGCTGGAAGGAGGTGCCGGCCTCCAGGCCGATATACGGCCCCTTCACGGGCTGCGCATGGGCTGCCAGCGGCAGGGAAAGACAGGTCGCGGCGGCGAGAACAAGGCGCAATTTCATGGAGAAACTCCAAGTGAATGACGAACGGGCCGAGTGCTATTTAGCGGCCACGGCGGCGGTAAAACAGAGGCAGTCGGCAGACAGCGACAACATTATGAAGCTGTTGTATTTTCGGCACAACCCGTGAACGGGCGGCCTAGGCGCAGCTAATGACGCGGAAGCTCTCCGCCGCGTTGCCCACAACCGAGGCCCCAGGGGCGGAATGCAGCATCCAGCCACGGTAGAGCGGCGCGGCGCTATTATCCCCGGCGGGCTGCACGGTGAGGAACACGGCCGTATCCGGCAGTTCCTGCGGCGGGCGCGTGGCGCAGGCCTGCACGCTCACCAGCACATCGCCCGCCTTGGCGGGTTGGCCGCCAACAGGCACGGAAACCTGCGAGGTGCTGCCATCGACCTCGTTCAACACGCCAAGCATCGCGGTATGGCCGGGGGTCCAGTCATTCGGCGGCATGGGGGCGGCATCCGGCGCCGCGGGCTGGGCGTTGGCCGCCTGGGCGGCGGGTGCCGGGGCGGATGCGCCGGGCTGCGCCGGGGCGGCGGCGGGCTGAGCCGGAGCAGACGGCGGCGCGGCGGCGGCGCTCTGCGTGGGCGGGGCTCCGGGCAGCATCTGGCTCTGGGCCTGCGCCTGGGCCGGCGGGGATAGCGGCTGCGACTGCACGGCGGGCAGGTTCTGGGACGCCACGGGCGGCGCGGGGGGCACAGCCACGGCGGGCGGCGCCGCGACAACCGGCGGAGCGGGCGGAATGACGATCATGCTCTGGTCGTTCTGCGCCCAGGCGAGGCCGGGGAGCAGCAGCAGCAGCGACAGCGCGGCGGCGGGGTTACGCATGGCGGCTACTGCGCTGCCTGCGGCGTCGCGCCGGAAGAGGACGGCGCGCCGGAAGCGGGCTTGCTGGAGGAACCGCCCATCGAGAAGATGAACTTGCCGATCAGGTCCTGCACATTGATGGCCGATTGCGTCACCGGAAAGGCCGCTCCCGGGGCGAGCATGGTGTTGGACCCGCCTGGCGATACCGCGACATAAACGCCGCCAAGCAGCCCGTCCGAGGTGATGGAGGCGCTGCTGTCATCGGGGATCTTGATGCCGTTGTTAATGTTGAGGCGCACCACGGCGGCATAGGTCACCGGGTCCAGCGCCTCATCGGCGACATGGCCGATGATCACGCCGCCGATTTTCACGTCCGACCCCACGGTAAGGCCGCCCACGCTGCCGAACCGGGCCGTCAGCGCATAGCCGCCCGTGCTCACCTCGCCGGTGCTGAGCAGCGCATAGGCAAGAAACACGCCCGCGGCCGCGATAACCGCGAACCCGGTGAGAAGCTCCGGAAGCCTTCGGCTCATTCAGGCGTTATCCGGGGCCCAGGCTTCATAATCGGCGGAGACCTTGGCGCGCTTGCCGCCCATATATTCATGTCCCGGCGGGCGATAGCCGGCCACGGTGCCGGTCGGGTTGGCGCGGTGCGGGCGCTGCCAGGCGCGGGCGGGGGCGGAAAGCGGCGCATCGGTGATGTGATGCAGCCAGGCATGCCACTCGGGCGGCACCTTGGAGGCTTCGGCCGCGCCGGCATACACCACCCAGCGGCGGGTACGGCCATGCTGGCCGGGGCGCTCGAAATACTGGTTGCCCTGCGCATCCCGCCCGGCGAACTTGCCGCGGAACAGCGTGAGGAGATACAGCCCCGGGTTGCGGAACAATCCGCACAGACCGAGGGAACGACCTTTAGTGACGGAAGCGTCGGCGCTGGATGTGCTCATGTCTCTCCCTATAGGAGATGCCGGGCGGTTGGTCCATTGCATCGGCGCATTTGGACCATTGCGGCAAACGCAAGGAAAGCTATCCACAGGATTTTGTGGTGAGCGGCGTTTTTGACCACAATATGCACTTTAATTGCGGCCCGGCTCGGCCTAAACTCCTGGCATGGCACAGATCAAAGCGGAAAAACCCTGGCATGGCATCAAGCAGGCCGCGTTCGCGGCGGCGGCTGATCCTGACTCCCCGCAACTGACCGTGAAGCTGCCGGCCTCCTGGGGCCAGGCGGCGGCGGACGCGCTGGCGGCCATCCTGCCCGAGGCGCGGCGGATCGACATCGCCGAAGCCGCGGGAGCCTGGATCGCTCCCATCGCGGCGCGCGGCGCGGCGGCGAACCTCTCCGATGAGATTGGCGACGCACTGCACGCCCTGGTGGCGGCGCGGCGCGGTTCGCCCAGCGCCGACATCTGGCGCAACCGTCCGGGCCATGCCCCCGGCTTTACCTTTAACATCGCCGCCTATCTGGCCGAGGGCGTGCTCGATCTCGGCTCCCTGGCCGCCGATACGCGCCTCGCCGTCACGGCGCTCACTTTGGCCGCGCCCGGCGCGCACCGCCTCGCCATCGGCTTTACCGATCTCAACCTGTTCCTGACCCGCCTCGGGCTGGATTACGGCAGCCAGACCGCGCGCGACACGGCAGTCGCGCTGACCGCCTTCATCGGCGCGCAGGCGCATACCGCCTCCGCCGCCTTGCGCGCCCACGGCATCGCCACGGGCTATCCCTTCATCGCCCCCGCCTTGCCCGAACAGGCCGCCATCCCGGGCCTGATCGCCGCCGTGCGCGCCGTGCAGGAGGACGCCGCCCAGGCCGGCCCCGCCCGGCACGAGGCGCTGCTGGGCTTTACCGCCGAACCGGCGGTGGAAGCGCTGCTCGGCGCTGAAGTGTGCAATTTTGCCCCTGCCCTCTCCCCGGTGAACGCCGAGGGCGAGCTGACCCTGTGGGCGCAGGAGAGCCTCGCCGCACGCGGGCTCAACCCGGCCACCGCCCTGGCCCGCCAGCTTTCCGGCGAGGCGCTCTTCCCCGCCCCGCGCGCGGGCGCGCATCTGGCCATGCACGACGCCTTGGCCCCGCTGGCCGCCGCCATGCCCGCCCGCCCGGCGCAGCCCATGGAGGCCCAGCAGCCCAGCACCCGCCGCGCCTTGCCCGCGCGCCGCAGCGGCTACACGCAGAAGGTCAGCGTGGGCGGCCACAAGCTGTTCCTCTCCACCGGCGAGTACGAGAACGGTAAGATCGGCGAGATCTTCGTCGCCCTGCATAAGGAGGGTTCGGCCTTCCGCGGGCTGATGGACGCTTTCGCCATCGCCGTCAGCATCGGCCTGCAACATGGCGTGGGGCTGGAAGATTACGTCGAGGCCTTCACCTTCACGCGCTTCGGGCCCGCCGGCGTGGTCGAGGGCGATCCCGCCGTGCCCGCCGCCACCTCGATGCTGGATTACGTCTTCCGCAATCTGGCGGTGAATTATCTCGGGCGCACCAACCTCGCCCCGGCCACCCTTGAATCCGCCGACACGGTGGGTGAAGGTGCCGCTGAGCGCGCGCCGCTGCTGCCGCTCGACCTGCCCGACCCCGCGCCGCGCGAGCGGCGCAAGGCCCTCAAACTGGTGAGCTAATCTCATGTCCGTCCTGCAACGCCTGGCCGATCTCGGCATCACCCTGCCCACCCCGATGCCCCCGGTGGCCACCTATGTGCCCGTCAGCATCGCGGGCGATCTCGTCGTGGTCAGCGGCCAGCTCCCGGCGGTGGACGGCAAGGTCGCCGTCACCGGCAAGCTCGGCGCCGGCGTCTCGCTGGAAGAAGGCCAGCACGCCGCGCGGCTGTGCCTCATCAACGTGCTGGCCCAGCTCAACGCCGCCCTGCCGGGCGGGCTTGCCAGCGTGAAGAAGGTGATCCGCCTGGGCGGCTTCATCGCCGCCACGCCGGATTTCATCCAGCACGCGGTGGTGATGAACGGGGCCTCGGACCTCGCCGTGGCCGTGTTCGGCGATGCCGGGCGCCACGCGCGCTCCACCATCGGCGTCCCCTCCCTGCCGCTGGACGCGGCGGTCGAGGTCGAAGGAATGTTTTCGCTAGTTTAATCTGACAGCGGAACAGGGAGTGTGGATTTTACCGCAACCTCAACGCTATAAACGTTAACATGAGCTGGCCCCGATCTCTGCCCCGCCGCATGGCGGTGAACATTGCGCTCGACGGGGGGCTGGCGGCATGCGCCGTTATGGCCAGCTTCTGGCTAGCCAGCCCGCAGACGCCTTGGGTCTGGCCGCATCTGCTGCCACTCACCGGGGCGCTGGCGATCTGGCTGATCGGCCTTCCCTTCGGGCTATGGCGCCTGCGTTGGCGCTTCGTCTCCTACCGCGACATTGCAACGCTGGCCGCCGCCGGCGTCGTCACCGCGCTGATGCTGGCGCTGTTGATGACCGGCGCGGGGCTGCCCCTGCCCTCGCCCGCTTTTCCGATCATCCTGGCGCTGGTTCTGGTCGTCTGCCTCACCGCGCCCAAATTCTGCTACCGGCTGCTGCGCGAACCCAGCGCCGGGCGCAACGCCGCCACGCAGCAGGCCATCCTCGTCGGCACGCCGGAAACAGCCGAGCTGTTCCTGGCCGCGCATGCCCACAACCCGGACAAGCCTTACGGCGTGACCGCGCTGCTCGCCCTCTCGCGCAAGCATGTGGGGCAGTGCCTGCACGGGCTGGACATTCTCGGCACCGCCGACAACGCCGAGGCCGCGCTGGCCCGGCAGAAGCCGGATCTGTTGATCATCACCACGCCCAACCTGAATGGCGCGCAGCTGCAAGCCCTGCTGGCGGCGGCGGCGCGGCATGGCGCACGGGTGTTGCGTGCCCCCAGCCTCACGCAGCTGGCCCCGGCGGAGCAGCAGGCCGAGCTGCGGCCCATCGCGCTGGAAGATCTGCTCAACCGCCAGCAGGTGCGGCTGGACCGCGCGGGGATGATGCAACTGATCGCAGGCCGGCGTGTGCTGGTCACCGGGGCGGGCGGGAGCATCGGCGCGGAGCTTGTGCGCCAGCTCGCAGCCCTTGCCCCCGCCGAACTGCTGCTGCTGGATAACAACGAATACGCGCTCTGGCGCATCGAGCTGGAACTCTCCGAGCTGCACCCCGCCTTGCCGCGCCGCACGGTCATCGCCGATGTGCGGGACGAACCGCGCATCCAGGCCGTGATGCGCGGCTTCCGCCCGGAGCTGGTGTTTCACGCCGCGGCGCTGAAGCATGTGCCGATGGTGGAGGCCAACCGGCTGGAGGGTCTGCGCACCAACGCGCTCGGCACGCGCATCGTGGCCGATGCCGCCGCCGCCAACGGCACCGGGCTGATGGTGCTGATCTCCACCGACAAGGCGGTGAACCCCAGCTCGGTGATGGGCGCTTCCAAGCGCGTGGCGGAGATGTACGCCCAGGCGCTGGACGTGGCCGCCCGCCATGCCGGAGCGGGAATGCGCTGCGTGACCGTGCGCTTTGGCAATGTGCTGGGCTCCACCGGCTCGGTGGTGCCGCTGTTCCGCCACCAGCTCGCCCAGGGCGGGCCGCTCACCGTCACCCACCCCGAGATGCACCGCTACTTCATGACCCTGCGCGAGGCCGTGGGGCTGGTGTTGCAGGCATCGGTCTCGGGCAGCGGGGCGGCGGCCATCCCCGATGGCGGCATCTTCATGCTCGATATGGGCGAGCCGGTGAAAATCGTGGACCTCGCCCGCAACATGATCCGCCTGGCCGGGCTGCGGCCGGATGAGGATATCAAAATCACCTTCACCGGCATGCGCCCTGGCGAGAAATTGTTCGAAGAGCTGTTCCACGGCCATGAGCAGCCCGCCCCCAGCGGGCATGAGGGGCTGCTGATGGTCACCCCCCGCACGGCGGAACTGGAGGCTATGGCCGCCGCGATGAACCGCCTCGCCGCCGCCACCGACGATGACGCCGCCATGCGGGTGGTCGAGGCGCTGGTGCCGGAATTTTTACCCTCCGCCGGTCTCGCCGTTTCCGCCGCCGCGGAGTAAAAGTTTGGGCATGGACGCCCAAACCCTTCCGCCGATCCCCTTCCTCGACCTCAAGGCCCAGCAGGCCCGGCTCGGACCAGGCCTCCGCCAGCGGCTGGACGCCGTGCTCGCCCATGGCCAGTTCATCCTGGGCCCTGAGGTGACGGAGCTGGAAGGCAAGCTCGCCGCCTTCTGCGGCGCGAAGCATTGCGTAAGCGTGAGTTCCGGCACGGACGCGCTGCAAATCGCCCTGATGGCCGAGGGCATCGGCCGCGGGGATGCCGTGTTCCTCCCCGCCTTCACCTACACCGCCACGGCCGAGGTGCCGCTGCTGCTCGGGGCCACGCCGGTCTTTGTGGATGTCGATCCCCGCACCTTCCAGATCGACCTCGCCGCCCTGCGCACGCGCATCGCCCAGGTGCGGCAGGCAGGTTCGCTCAAGCCCCGCGCCATCATCGGCGTGGACCTGTTCGGCCAGCCCGCCGATTGGGCGGGCCTCCGCGCCATCGCCGCCGAGGAGGGGCTGTTCACCCTGGATGATTGCGCCCAGAGCTTTGGCGCGGCGCAGGATGGCAACCGCCTTGGCAAAGCGGCCGACGCCACGGCCACCAGCTTCTTCCCGTCCAAACCGCTCGGCGCCTATGGCGATGGCGGCGCGCTGTTCACCGAGTCCGACGAGCGCGCCGCGCTCTACCGCTCGCTGCGCACCCATGGCGAGGGCACGACACGCTACGAAGTGCTGCGCATCGGCATGAACGGGCGGCTGGACACCATGCAGGCCGCCGTGCTTCTGGCCAAGCTGGAGGTGTTCGAGGCCGAGATCGCCCGGCGCGAGGAGATTGCCCGCATCTACGACGCCGAACTCGCCGGGGTGGTGGAAACCCCCGCCCGCGTGCCCGGAGCCCAAAGCGCCTGGGCCGTGTATTCCGTGCTGCTGCGCGACACCGCCCAACGCGAGACCGCCCGCGCCGCGCTACAGGCCGCCAATGTCGGCAACGCCGTGTACTACCCGCGCGCGCTGCACCAGCAGCCCGCCTATGCCGCCTGCCACGACGGCGCCGCCCTGCCGGTGGCCGAGAGCCTGGGGGGGCGCATCCTGGCCCTGCCCATCCACCCGGACCTGACCGACGACCAGGCCCTGCGCGCCGCCGCCACGCTGCGCGAAGCCGTAACGGGCTGAGCCATGCCGCGCGGCGATTTGTTCCCGGAGATCGTCCCCTTCGAGACCGGCTACCTCTCGCTGGATAACGGCCACACCATGTACTGGGAGCAATCCGGCAACCCACAGGGCAAGCCGGTTCTGTTCCTGCATGGCGGGCCGGGGGCCGGGGCCGGGTCGGTGCACCGGCGCTTCTTCGATCCGCGCTTCTGGCGCATCATCATCTTCGACCAGCGCGGAGCCGGGCGTTCGCGCCCTCTGGCCGGGCTCACCGCCAACACCACGCCGCATCTGGTCGCCGATATCGAGCTGCTGCGCCAATTCCTGGCCATCGACCGCTGGCTGCTCTTCGGCGGCTCCTGGGGCTCCACGCTCGCCCTTGCCTACGCCCAGGCCCACCCCGGGCGTGTGCTGGGCGCGGTGCTGCGCGGCATCTTCCTTGGCCGCGCCGCCGAGGTGGAGTGGTTCCTCTACGGCCTGCAACGCGTCTTCCCCGACGCCCACGCCGCCTTCGCCAACTTCCTGCCCGAGGATGAGCGCCACGACCTCCTCGCCGGCTACCTCAAGCGCCTGGGCGACCCCAACCCGGCGGTGCACACCCCGGCGGCTCAGGCCTGGAGCATGTATGAGGGCTCCTGCTCCACCCTGCTGCCGAGCTTCGACGCCGTGGCCGCATACGCGCAGGACCGTTCCGCCATCGGCCTCGCGCGCATCGAGGCGCATTACTTCGAGCACCAACTATTCCTGCCCGAGGGCGGGCTGCTCGCGCATATGCACCGGCTCGCGGGCATCCCGGCCGAAATCATCCAGGGCCGCTACGACATGATCTGCCCGGCGCAATCCGCCTTCGAGCTGGCTGAAAGCTGGCCCGGCGCGCGGCTGACGGTCATCCCCGATGCCGGGCATTCGGCGCTGGAAACCGGAGTTCGTCTGGCGCTCATCGCCGCCGTGGAGCGGTGCCGCGCCTTGACATAAACCTTGCGGACGCGCTGATCTGCCGCCTCCAGGTCGGAGAAACGTTGTGAATTTGTCACGCCGGAATCTGTTGCGCCTCGGCCTCGCGCTGCCGGCGATGCCCGCCTTTGCCGATACCCCGACCGCCCTGCTGATGGGCACCGGCGCGCCGGGGGGGGATTATGCCGTTTACGGCCCCGCCTGGGGCCAGCTTGCCGCCGCCCAGGCGGGGGTGAGCATCGCCTACCGCGTCACGGGTGGTTCGTCCTCGAACATCTTGCTCATCGAGGAAGGTGTCGCCGAGTTGGGGCTGACGACGGTGGCCATGGCCGCCCAGGCGCGCGCGGGCACCGGGGCCTGGACGGCGGGGGTAAAATTCCACGCCTTCCGCGCGCTGTTCCCCATGTTCCCCTCGGTGCTGCAAATCGTCTCCCCGGCGGGTTCGGGCGTCACCTCGCTGCAATCCCTGGCCGGGCAGGTGGTCGGCATCGGCCCGGATGGCAGCAGTGCGGCCAACAGCGTGGCGCAGATCCTCGCCAGCGTCGGCGTGCAACCCAAGACCGTGGTGACGGGCGGCTATATCCGCCAGCTGCACGACATGCTGGCGGGCCAGCTCGATGCCTGCGCCTTTATCGGCGCGCCGCCGCTCCCCGCCATCGCCCAGGCGGCGATGACGCATAACCTCTCGCTCATCGGCTTTTCCGCGCCCGAGGCCGAGCAGGTGGCCCGCGTGCTGCCGGGCATGAGCCCCATGGTGCTGCGGGCCGGGCTGTTCCCCGGCCAACGCGTGAGCGTGGGCAGCGTGGGCACGGCGAATATCGCCATCGGCGCCGCCAGCCTCTCCAAGGATCTGGCCGAGGCTGTCACCCAGGCGGCGCTGGACCACATGCCGCAGCTCGCCGCCGCCATCGGCACGCCACCGCATCCCTGCCCGGTGCGCAGCATCACCGATGCGGGGATCACCTTCCACCCAGGCGCGGCCATCGCCCTGCGCGGCGCGGGGTTCGATGTGCCGGACAGGTTTGTCGAGGACTAAAGCACCCGGAGTTTTTGGGTGCCGCCTTTTTACAAAAAAGCCGCACCCAAAACGTCTGTCGGTTATTAAACCAGCCCGCCATCCCGTAGCGTCACCCGCCGGTCCATGCGCGCGGCGAGGTCCGGGTTATGGGTCGCGATCAGCGCCGCCACATTCTCCGAGCGCACCACATGCAGCAGCTCCTCGAACACGATGTTCGAGGTGCCGACATCCAGGTTGCCCGTCGGCTCGTCGGCCAGCAGCAGCGCGGGGCGGTTGGCCAGCGCGCGGGCGATGGCCACGCGCTGCTTCTCGCCGCCCGAGAGCTTGCCCGGCGGATGCGCCGCACGGGCCGCCAGGCCGAATTTCTCAAGCAGCTCCATGGAACGCTTATTCGCGGCCGCCTCCGGCACGCCGGCGATCATCTGCGGGATGGAGACATTCTCCAGCGCCGTGAACTCCGGCAGCAGATGATGGAACTGATAGACGAACCCGACCTTGCGCAGCCGGATGGCCGTGCGCGCATCGTCGGAGAGCGCGCCTGCGTCCACACCGTCGATGAACACGCGCCCGCCATCGGGCTTTTCCAGCAGCCCGGCCAGATGCAGCAGGGTGGATTTGCCCGAGCCCGAGGGCGCGACCAGGGCGACGATCTCGCCCCGGTTCACAACGAGGTCCGCGCCGTTGAGCACGGTGAGCGCCTCGCTGTCGGTCTTGTAGGTACGCTGGATGCCCTCCAGCCGAAGCAGGGTGTCACTCACTGCGCAGCGTCTCCACCGGGTCGATATGCGAGGCCCGCCAGCTTGGGTAGATGGTGGCGAGCAGCGAGAGGATCAGGGACATGACCAGCACCTCCGTCACCTGATGCCAGTCCAGCTTCGCGGGCAGGGCCTCGAGGTAATAAATCGTCGGGTCGAACAGCTTCACCCCGAGCAGGCGCTGCACGAACTGGCGGATCTGGTCGATATAGGCGCAGAAGGTCACCCCCAGCCCAAAGCCGATGAGCGTGCCCACCACGCCAACGGAAGCGCCGCACATCAGGAAGATGCGCATCACAGCACCCGAGCTTGCGCCCATCGTGCGCAGAATGGCGATGTCCTTGGCCTTGTCCTTCACCATCATGATCAAGGACGAGATGACGTTGAACGCCGCCACCAGGATGATCAGCGTGAGGATCAGGAACATCACATTCCCCTCCACCGTCACGGCGGCGAGGAAGGAGTCGTTATTCTGCCGCCAATCCTGCACGTTGAGCGGCTGCGTGGGGAACGCCGCCGCGATCGCCTGCTTGATCGCGTCGTCATGGTCCGGGTCGGTGACGAAGACCTGAATCTGCGTGGCCGTGTTGGGCTGCTGGAACAAGGTCTGCGCCGCCCCCAGAGGCATGAACACGAAGCTCGAATCGTATTGCTGCATGCCGGTCTGGAAGATCGCCACCACCCGGAAGGACTGGATGGAGGGGATGGTGCCGATGACCGTGGCCTTGCCCTGGGGCAGGATCAGCGTGATCTGCGACCCGACCGAAAGCCCGAACTGGCTGGCGAGGCTGCCGCCAATGGCGATGGTGTCGCTGCCGGTCAGGTCATCGAGATTACCAGCGATAACATGGTTCGAGACGGTAGGGAGCTGCTTCAGCCCATCGGGCGTGATGCCGCGGGCAATGCCGCCCGCCGCCCCGCCCTGCGGGCCGGAGAGCAGAACCTCGCCCTGCACGATGGGGAACGCGCCGGTCACACCCTTGATGCCGCGGATCTTCCCGGCCATGGCGTCGTATTCGGTGAGCGGGGTGCCGGCGCCATACACGCCGATATCGCCGTTCAGGCCCAGGATCTGCGAGAGCAGTTCCTGGCGGAAGCCGTTCATCACGCTCATCACGATGATCAGCGTGGCCACGCCCAGCGCGATGCCGATGAGCGAGAAGATGGCGATGATGGAGACGAAGCGCTCCCCACGCCGGGCGCGCAGGTAGCGCGCCGCGATCTTGCGCTCGAACGCGTTGAACACTAGCCGCGCACCTTGGCGAGCGCCTCTTCAACCGGCAGCTCGAAGCGCTCGCCCGTGGCGCGGCGCTTCAGCTCCACGATCCCGGCGGCGGCCCCACGCGGGCCGACGATCATCTGCCACGGATGGCCCATCAGATCGGCTTCAGCGAATTTCTGCCCGGCGCGCTCCTCGCGGTCGTCATACAGCGCATCCGCGCCCAGGGCGGCGTAAAGCTTCTCGCACAGCGCGTCCGTGCCCGCATCGCCCTGGCGCAGGTTGAGGATGGCGGCCTTGAAGGGGGCGATCGCATCCGGCCAGATGATCCCGGCCTCGTCATGCCGCGCCTCGATGATCGCTCCGACCAGACGCGAGACGCCGATGCCGTAGCTGCCCATCTCAGGATAAAATTTCTGCCCATCCGGCCCGGTGACGGCGAAATTCATCGCCTCGGAATACTTGGTGCCGAAATAGAAGATCTGCCCGACCTCGATCCCCCGGCCTTCGCGGCGGCGCTCGGTGGGGATGCCGTCCCACACGGCAGTGTCGTGCTTCTCGTCGGTGGCGGCGTAGATCGTCGTCACCTGCTCGTAGAAGGCGTTGACATCGGTGACCCCCAGCGCGTCGCCCGCCTCGAAGGCGGCGTCGTAGAACACGCCGGACTCGCCGGTGGGGGCGAGGATATGGAATTCATGGCTGAGATCGCCGCCAATCTGCCCGGTATCGGCGCGCATGGGGATGGCGGTGACGCCGATGCGCTGGAAGGTGCGCATATAAGCGAGCATAATGGTCCGGTAGGTATGCACCGCGCCTTCGTAGTTCAGGTCGAAGGAATAGCCGTCCTTCATCAGGAACTCACGGCCGCGCAGCACGCCGAAGCGCGGGCGCACCTCGTCGCGGAACTTCCACTGGATGTGGTAGGGCATCTGCGGCAGGTCGCGGTAGCTCTTGATGTTGTCCCGCACGATGGCGGTGATCATCTCCTCGTTGGTCGGGCCGTAGAGCAGCTCGCGGTCGTGGCGGTCGGTGATGCGCAGCATCTCCTTGCCATAGGCGTCGTAGCGGCCGGATTCGCGCCAGAGATCGGCGCTCTGGATCGTCGGCATCAGCACTTCCTGCGCGCCGATGGCATCCTGCTCCTCGCGCACGATCTGCGCGATCTTGCTCAGCACCTTATAGCCGGTGGGCAGCCAGGCGTAGATGCCCGAGGCCATCTGCCGGATCATGCCCGCGCGCAGCATCAGGCGGTGCGAGGCGATCTGCGCCTCGGCGGGGGTTTCCTTGAGGGTGGGAATCAGGCTGCGGGAGAGACGCATTGCGGACCTTCAGGCGTTCAGTTTGAGAGTAACAGGCTCGGCGGCTAAAGCCCGGGCCGCCAGCCACTTGTCGGCGGCGCGGCGGCAGGGCGTTTCCACGGCGGTATAAAGCAGAATCGCCAAGACAAAAGTGCCAACCACCATGCCAGCGGCGAAAAGCGCGGCGTGGTCGGCGGGCATCCACCCGGCGCGGCGGAAGAACTGGTTGAGAACCAGCTCGGGGATCGAGAAGCTCATGTAGAAGGAATAGGAGATCAGCCCCAGCCAGTGCAGTGCGCGGCGGTTGCCCAGCATTGGCGGCCAGCCGGTATCGGCCTGCATGAGGAAGGCGAACAGCACCGCCCACAGCCCCACGACGGTGACGAGATCCACCCGCAACACCGCCCCAACCAGAATGAACCCCACGCCACCATACAGGCAGAGCTTCCGCATCCAGACCTCATCGGCGCAGAGATAGACAAACCGCGCCGAGGCCACGCCCGTGGCGAATTCGGGGATGAACCGGAACAGCCCCCAGGCATAGGTGAGGTTGAGGCTGAAATGGTTCATGATGAACACCGTGCCCATAACGGTGAAGCCAAGCACCGCCACCTGCACCGCGACGATGGAGGGACAATAAGTCAGCGCCAGCCACAGCGCCGGAAACAGCAGATACCCCGCCCATTCCGTGCTGATCGACCAGCTCGGGTAATTCCACGCCCCCTGCGCCGAGCCGCCCCAGCCCTGCACCAGCAGCAGGTTCTGCGCCAGCGAGGACAGGCCAAACCGCGAGGGATCGCGCGGGGCCCAGCCCAGCGCCATGCCCCCCAGCACCAAGCCGCCGAGTATGGCGATGGTGACCAGATGCACCGGATACAGCCGCGCCAGGCGCTTGCCCCAGAAGGCCAGCATGGCGGCACGGGCGGGCGGCTTGAATTTCGGGTCGCGCGTGTTGCTGTCCTGATTGGCGAGATCAGGGTGCACCCGCGCCAGAATCAGGCCGGAGAGAATGAAAAAGCCATCCACCCCCAAATAACCACAGCGGATGAGATCCGCGAACGGGCCGAGCCAGGCGGAGAAGTTCAGGTACAAATCGATATGATAGACGAACACCCAGCCCGCGAAGGCGGCGCGGCAGATCGTTAGATCGGTAATGTCCTGCTTCGCGGTCATCGGCGCCATCGTCCTAACCAAATAGAAAGAAGCCCGCCAGCCCTAAGAGGGCGGCGGGCCAAGTTCAGGGAGGAAACGCCAGTCACACGGCAGGATGAAGAACCGAACCTCATCCATGAGACACATAATGCACCGCACAAAACATCGGCGTCCAGAAAAAAGCCATGCAATTTAGTATAAATTTTAGCCTTTTAGGCTGATTTTGCATGATTTTTATGCCGCTTGATATTCGATATCCTGTTTTTGCCTAGATATTATCCAGTCGCAGAATATGCACCTCGACCAGCGGACGCTTGCCCAACCTCTTGCCGGTGATTCGGCGCAGAGCGGCGCGGGCGGCGTCGGTAAAGGCGGCATCGTCGTTGCGCAGCCCCTTGGGCAGGTCGTTCAGCTCCTCCAGGAACTCCGCCTCATACGCCAGGCGGCCCTTGCCATCGTCCTCGTCCAGCAGGCCGGGGCCGGAGATGCGCGGCGTGCCGAGCACACGGCCCTTGGCATCCACGGCGAAGCTGCCCATGACCACGCCGTTGAACAGCATGCGCCGGCGCGCGGCCAGCACACTGCCTTTCAGCGGCAGGATGCGGTCGCCATCGACCACCAGCCGCCCGGTGGGCACCGAATCCACCACGCGCGGCGTGCCGGGGGCGAATTGCAGAACATCGCCGTTTTCGATCAGCACGCTGGGGATGCCCTCATGCTGGGCGAGCCCCGCCTGGGTGGAGAGATGCCGCCACTCGCCATGGGTGGGGATGATGTATTTCGGGCGGATCAGCGCGTAGAGCCGCTTCAGCTCCTCCTGCGCCGGATGGCCGGAGACATGGGTGAACTCGTCATCATCGGTGATGATATTCACCCCGCGCCGGGCCAACGCGTCGCGCACCTTGCGCACGGCCAGCTCGTTGCCGGGGATGACGCGGGAGGAGAAGATGACCGTATCGCCCTCGCCCAGCACGGCGTAGCGGTGCGAGTCGTGCGCGATGCGCGAGAGCGCCGAGCGTGGCTCGCCCTGGCTGCCGGTGACGAGCAGAAGCAGGTTTTCCTCGGGGATGGAGCCGATCTCCTCCTCCGGCACGAAATCCGGCAGGTCCTGCAGATACCCCGCCTCCTGCGCCGCGGCGAGATACGTGTGCAGGCTGCGCCCGACCAGCGCGATATGCCGCCCCGCCTCCACGCCCGCCTCGATGATGCTGGACAGACGCGCGATATTGCTGGCGAAGCAGGTAACCGCCACCCGCCCAGGCAGGTCCATGATCAGCGATTCCAGGCTGGCCTTCACATCCTGCTCGGAGCCGGAATGCCCCTCCACCGTGGCGTTGGTGGAGTCGGAGACCATGGCCAGCACGCCGGCATCGCCCAAAGCGCGCAGGGCGGCTTCGTCGGTGGCTGGGCCGACCACGGGGTTGGGGTCCAGCTTCCAGTCGCCGGTATGCAGCACCGTGCCATAGGCGGTGGTGATGGCCAGGGCCTGCGCCTCGGGCGTGGAATGGGTGAAGCCGTAATAGCGCAGCGAGAACGGGCCGCGCTGGAACGAGCCGCCGCAGGGGATGACATTGAGCTTCAGCTCGCGCCCGATCCCGGCCTCGGCCAGCTTGCGCTTGAGCACGGCGGCGGCGAACGGCGTGGCATAGACCGGGCAGCGCAGCTGCGGCCACAGCCGGGCGATGCCGCCGATATGGTCCTCATGCGCATGCGTGACCACGAGGCCCAGCAGCGCGTCGCGCTGTTCGGCGATGAAGGCGGGGTCGGGCAGCAGGATCTCGGCCTCGGGCGTTTCCGGCCCGGTGAACCCCATGCCGCAATCCACCGCCAGCCAGGTGCCGTCGCAGCCATAGAGGTTGAAATTCATGCCGATTTCACCCGTGCCGCCCAGCGGCACGAAAATGAAAGCGCCTTCCGCGTCACCCCCGCTAGGTGGCTGGGGCTTGCGGGCGGATTTTGCCATCAGATGCTCAACTCCTGGTTCTCGTCTGCTTTTGGTCGCGCGATTCAGACCTTCGGCGAGGCCACCTCCGGTCATCGCGCTCTAGTCGCTGTCAATAAACCTTGTGCGGTCTCGCGGCAAAGCGGGGGCTGGGTTGCGTTCCGAGAGCAGGCGCAGCCCATCCAGCGTCAGGTCCGGGGCGATGGCCATGAAGCGGCTCGTGCCCTCGGCGAAGAGCGGGGCCAGCCCGCCCGTGGCGATGGCCTTCAGCGTCTCGCCGTACTCGGCCTCGATGCGCGCGAGCAGCCCCTCGACCAGCCCGATATAGCCCCAATAAATGCCCGATTGCATGGCGGGCACGGTATCGCGCCCGATGACCGAATGCGGGCGGCCAATGCCGATGCGCGGCAGCCGCGCCGCGGCTTGGTGCAGCGCCTCTATGGAGAGGTTGATGCCCGGCGAAATCGCGCCGCCGAGATAAGCGCCGTCCTTGTCCACCACGTCGAAAGTGGTGGCGGTGCCGAAATCCACCACCACCAGCGGGCCGCGATAATAATGATGCGCCGCGAGCGCGTTGAGCAGGCGGTCAGCCCCCACGCCCTCGGGGTTGTCGGTTTTGATGGCGAAGCCCCAGTTGAGCGGCGCACGGGCCACCAGCGGCTCCACGGAAAACCATTCGCGGCAGAGGCGGCGCAGATGATACAAAGCCGCCGGAACCACGGTGCCGATCACGGCGCGGTCGATCTGCTCCGGCTTGGCGCCGATGCGCGTGAGCAAGGCCTGGAGCCAGACGCCGTATTCGTCCGACGTGCGCTGCGCCGAGGTGGCCAGCCGCCATGTGCCGCGCCACTCCAAGCCGTCATGCACGGCAAATACGATATTGGTGTTACCCGCATCGATCACCAGAAGCATCGTCTTCCGCCCCTTTTACGCCTGCCCGAGCAGGACTTCGCCTGTATTGACGGTGTCGATACGATTTTTGCTGCACAACAGCAATTCACCCGTCGGGGAGAGGCCGCCGAATGTGCCTTCCAGTAATTGCCCGCCGGATTGAATACGCATGGGCATGCCGAGGGGATGCGCGCGCTCCAGCCATGCGGCGCGAATTGCGGCCGCCGGAGCCGCCTGCCAGACGCCCAAACGCCCCAGCACGGCCTCGGCCATCTGTTGCGGGGCCACGCTCACGCCATGCGCGGCGAGCGAGGTGGTGCGCCGCCCGGGAATTTCGGGGGCAGCGCGCAGATTCATGCCAATGCCGATCGCCAGCCAGTCCAGCCTGTTGGCGGCGGGGGCGGCGTCGATGAGCACACCGGCGAGCTTGGCCTCGCCGATCAGCACGTCATTGGGCCATTTCAGGCTGGTGGGGGGCGCGAAGAATTGCTCCAGCGCCTCGGCCACGGCGATGCCGGTGAGCAGGGCGAACATCCCGGCCTCGGCCAAAGGCCGGGCGGGACGCAGCAATACGGAGAGATTGAGATTGCCCTCTGGGGCTTGCCAAGAGCGGCCGCGTGAGCCGCGCCCGGCAGTCTGTTTCAGGGCCAGGATCGCCAGCCCTTCCGCCTCCCCCGCCCTTGCCCGCTCGGCGCAGGCATCGGCGGTGGAGCCTAGTTCGTCGAAAACCTCAAGCCGCCAGGGGATCACCCCATCAGGGCCTTTGCGGCGGCATCGGCGGCGCTAAGCAGCGGCGCCGGGAGGAAGATGAACAGCACAGTCACCGCGGCGCCGAGCGCCATGATGAAGTTCACGCCCTTGGCGGCCGGGTCGAAATCCGGGGCGCCGGCATCGAAATACATCACCTTGATCACGCGCAGATAGTAGAACGCGTTGATGACGCTGGTGACGATACCGATGATGGCCAGCGTGGTGAGCCCCGCGTTGAAGGCGGCGGCGAACACGTACAGCTTACCGAAGAAGCCGGAGAGCGGCGGGATGCCCGCCATGGCCCACATGAACACGGCGAGCGCGAA
>DAIDJU010000022.1 GCA_027451225.1 Acidocella sp.
ACATTGGGGCCGGTCGGCACCAGCAGATGCGTCTCGCCATAAGCGTGGATCTCGATCTCGGAAGCCGGAACGCCGTCCTGCACCAGCTGGGCAGCCACAGTCTTGGCGCGGCGCTCGGAGAGACCCTGGTTGTACTGGGCCGTACCGGAGGTATCGGTATAGCCGGAGACATCCAGCGTGGTGACGTTCTGCGTCTTGGAGTCGGACGCCGCCTGGGCGATGATCTGCGTCGCGCGCGGCGTCAGGCTGTATTTATCCCAGTCGAAGAACACCAGATAGGTCTTGGCGGGAGCCGGAGCCGGAGCGGCCATCGGAGCCGGGGCGGGGGCCGGAGCCGGCGCCATCGGGGCCGGGTTGAAGAGCTGGTAGCGCAGGCCCAGCAGGAAGGTGTGGCTGGATTCGTCGCCGATCTTCACCGGAGCAGAACCCAGCTCGACGGCGTGAGCAGAGTAGTTGCGGCTCTGGGTCAGCTGCATGAAGCGATATTCGGCGGTGGCGGACAGGCCCGGCACCCAGGGAAGCGGATAGGACAGGCCGGCGATCACGTCGTAAGCGAAGCTACCCTCGGTACCGCCGATGCGGGTGAAGCCGTTGCCGATGTCGTTGTTGAACTTGACCCACTGATAACCAGCGCCGGCGCCGACATACGGCACCACGGGCAGGCCGAGATTGAGGTCGTACAGCACGTTCAGCATCGGGCCGTACTTGTTCTCACCACCGTACAGACGGAAGATGTTGCCGGACTCGTTAGCCGAATGCAGCGTGTTGCGCATGTAATCGAAGCTCACTTCAACACGGAAGCCGTTGCCGAAGCCGTAACCAACATCCGCCAGACCAGCGTAAGACGGGCGCCAATGGAACTTTCCGGTCTCACCGCCATTGTGGAACAGATAATTGGTCGGGTTGAGAATGCTGGTACCAGCGCCGAGCCCGACATACGGCCCCGTGACGTACTGAGCATGTGCCGCAAGCGGCAGGGCCATGCAGGTGGCGGCGGCAAGCGCTAAGCGAAGCTTCATAGTCAGTCTCCTCATCATCTATTTGTTTTAACCTACTGTCGCCGCAACATTCTTGTCAGCAAACTTTGTTGCAAATTCTGAAATTTTTACCCAAGTGTTGCCTATTTGCCGCGATCTCCACACCCAACAAAAAAACCCGGCAGTTTCCTGCCGGGTTTTCGTGGCGCTTAAGCGCGTTACTTGAGCACGATCTCGACGCGACGGTTCTGCGGCTCGCGCACATTGGGGCCGGTCGGCACCAGCAGGTGCGTCTCGCCATAAGCGTGGATCTCGATCTCGGAAGCCGGAACGCCATCCTGCACGAGCTGATCAGCAACAGTCTTGGCGCGGCGCTCGGACAGGCCCTGGTTGTACTGCGGCGTACCGGAAGTGTCGGTATAGCCGGAGACATCCAGCATGGTGACGTTCTGCGTCTTGGAGTCAGACGCCGCCTGGGCGATGATCTGCGTCGCACGCGGCGTCAGGCTGTATTTATCCCAATCGAAGAACACCAGATAGGTCTTGGCCGGGGCCGGAGCCGGAGCGGCCATCGGGGCCGGGGCGGGGGCCGGAGCCGGCGCCATCGGGGCCGGGTTGAAGAGCTGGTAGCGCAGGCCCAGCAGGAAGGTGTGGCTGGATTCCTGCTCCACATTCATTCCACCCGGAATGGTGGCGGAATAGCTGCGGTTCGCGGTCAGCTGCATAAAGCGGTATTCGGCCGTGGCGGACAGGCCCTGCACCCAAGGCAGCGGATAGGAGATACCGGCGATCACATCAAAGGCAAAGCTGCCTTCGGTGCCGCTAACCTTAACCCCCCCGGCGCCAACATCCGAATTCGCCTTCGCCCACTGGTAGCCAAAGCCACCGCCGACATACGGGTAAATCGGCCAACCGACATTGAAATCATACAGGGCGTTGGCCATCAGGCCATATTTGTTTTCACCGCCAAAGATGCGGCTGTGGAACCCCGCCACATCGGCTTCATGCGCAGTGTTCCTGAGAAAATCCATACCAAGCTGCACACGGAAGCCATTGCCGAAGCCGTAACCAACGTCAGCAACACCGGCATAAGACGGACGCCACAATGCCTTGCCCGATATCGCGGAGTCAGCCCCGGGCGACACGGTAACCGGGGCCAGAATGCTGGTACCAGCCCCCAGGCTGACATACGGGCCAGCAACAGGCTGGGCATGGGCGGCAAGCGGCAGCACAAGGCAAGTCGCCGCGGCAAGAGCCAGACGGATTTTCATGACATATCCTCCGTTGTTTTATTTTTTTGAGCCTACTCCAAGACCTGAACCGAAACCATAACAAACGCGACACAGCGGCAAAAACGTTTCTATTGTGTTATTTCAGACACAGTTTCGCCGCCGTAGCTATCATACCTGCCGGGGCGGATTTGGCGCTGGCAGAAAATCCTGCAAATGCGACCACAAGGCGCTGTCGGGCATCTTGGTCAGGTCTTTGTTCAGCGTGCCGCCGAGCTTGGCATGCGTCTGCGTATTCAGCTCCCGGCGGATGATGTTGAGCGTATGCGCGGGGGCGGCGACGATCAACACGTCGAACCCCTCCTCGATCGCATTCAGCTCATGCGCCACGTGCTGGGCGAATTTCTCCGCCTCCAACTCCTGCGGGTCATGCTTGGGAACAATAGAGTGATGCACCGTGGCGTTGCTGTGGAACGAAGCGCCCGGATGGTCGCTGCGCAAATCCGAGGACTGCTTATGCGCGGCGCTGGACTCGATCCAGCGCTCGGTATGCAGCACGTTATGGGCATCGCCGCGGACGATGCGGGCATGCTCGCCATCGGCGATGGCGACGAGAAAACGCTTCTGGGTGGACATCCCAATTCCTCCTCTTGACGCGCCGAGCCTAGTCCGTTGCCCGGTGAAAAGGTTTGACCCAGGTCAAGTTTCCGTGCCTTCCGGTTTGTGTTCCGCGGTTTAGCGCCCCGCCCCGCCCGCCGTTATAGTGCGCGCCAGGAAAACGCCTTGAGGTGCAAAACATCATGACTGAACCGCTTCGTCTCGTCGCGCTTGAAACCAGCCCGCCCTCCTTCTCCGCCGAGGAGGCCGCCCGCATGGCCCGCGAGATTTTCGGCATCGACGGCACGGCGCACCCGCTCTACGGCGAGCGCGACCAGAATTTCCGCATCAAGACCGGCGCCGGCCCCGGCATCATCCTTAAAATCCTGGGCAGCAACGAGGACCCGGGCAGCGTGGAGTTCCAGACCGCCGCCCTCGGACATATCGCCATGATGGACCCCACCCTGCCCGTGCCGCGCGTGCGCCGCACAATAAGCGGCGAGGCTTATACCAGCATCACCGGCGAGACCGGCATGGCCCATATCGTCCGCGCGCTGGATTTCCAGCCCGGCCGGGTGATGGATGGCGTCGATCCCTCGCCCGCCCTGCTGCGCCATGCGGGCGGCACGCTGGCCCGGCTGAACCTGGCGCTGGCCAATTTCTTCCACCCGGCGGCGGGGCAGCGCATCGTGTGGGATCTGCGCCGGATCGTCGATCTGCGCCCCTCGGCCAAGCTGATCGACGATGCCGAGACCCGCAAGCTGATCGAGACGGTGCTGGACCGCTTCATCGCCTTCCTGCCCACGCTCTCGCGCCTGCGCCACCAGATGGTGCATAACGACCTCCACCCCGGCAACATGCTGGTGAATGACACCGCCACCGAAGTCACCGGCCTGCTGGATTTCGGCGACATGATCCATGCCCCCCTGCTGTTCGACGTAGCGGTGACCGCCGCCGAGACGGTGGGCGAGATGAACCCCATCGACTACGCCGCCCAAATCGTGGCCGGGTATAACGCAACCCTGCCCTTGCAGGACGAGGAATTCCCCGCGCTGTTCGAGGCGATCATCGCCCGCCACGCTCTGGCCGCCACCATCCACGCCTGGCGCCGCCATAACGATCCCGCCGGCGCCGAAAAACTCGGCGCGCTCTCGGCCCTCGGCGCTCCGGCCATCGAGGCCTATCTCTCCGCCGGGCGCGAGGCCGTGGTGGCCAAGTTCCGCGCCGCTGCGGCGGCCAAGCCGGAGGCGGGCAACCTAGCGGAGCGGCGCTTCCACGCCCTCGGGCGCGGGCTGGAACTCTCCTACGCTGAGCCTCTGCACCTGGTGCGCGGCGAAGGCGTGTTCCTCTATGCGCCGGACGGCACGCGCTATCTCGACGCTTATAACAACGTGCCCTCGGTCGGCCATGGCAACCGCAAGGTGGCGGCCGCCATCGCCCGGCAGATGCAAACGCTCTGCACCAACACGCGCTATCTGCACGAGAGCATCGTGGACTATGCCGAGCGCCTGACCGCCACCATGCCCAAGGCGCTGGACACCTGCCTGTTTGTCAATTCCGGCTCCGAGGCCAACGACGCCGCCTACCGCATCGCCAAAATCGTCACCGGCAAAACCGGCGCGATTGTCATGGACCACGCCTATCACGGCGTGACCGAGATCGTGGCCGCACTCTCCCCCTATTACGGGCCGTTCGCGCAGCCCCTCGCCCCCTTTGTGCAAACCCTGCCCTCGCCCGATACCGGCGCGGACCCGGCGGAGGCCGCACGGCGCGCGATCGAGGCGCTACAGCAGAGCGGCCATGGCGTGGCCATGCTGCTCATCGACTCCGCCTTCGTCTCCAACGGCATCGTCAACGTGCCGCAGGGCTGGTTCGCCACCGTGGCCGAGGAGGTGCACAAGGCCGGCGGGCTGGTGGTGGGGGACGAGGTGCAATCCGGCTTCGGCCGGCTGGGCGACGCGTTCTGGGGCTTCGCCACCCATGGCGTGGAGCCGGACCTTGTGACTCTGGGCAAGCCGATGGCCAACGGCCACCCCACCGGGGCCGTGGTGGCGCGGCGCGAGCTGCTCAAGGCCTTTACCGACAAGATCGACTTCTTCTCCACTTTCGGCGGCAACCCCGTCTCGGCGGCGGCGGCCCTGGCCACGCTGGAGGAGCTGCAAAGCCGCAACCTTCAGGCCAACGCCCGCGCCACAGGCCAAAAGCTGCGCGAGGGCATCGCCGCCCTCAACCACCCCGCCATCGGCGAGGTGCGGGGCAAGGGGCTGATGATCGGCGTGCGGGTGAACGGCAACGCGGCCCTGGCCAAGGGCATCGCCAACGCCATGCGGCGCAACCACGTGCTCATCGGCACCGAGGGGCCGGACGGCAACGTGCTGAAAATCCGCCCGCCTTTGCCCTTCGGGCCGGAGCATGTGGAACTCTTCCTCGAAGCCCTGCGCGCCAGCCTGGATTAAGCCAGGAAATCCAGCCCGATATCCAACACCCGCGCCGAGTGGGTGAGCCATCCGGCGGAGAGCAAATCCACCCCGCTCTCCGCGATGGCCGGGGCGGTCTCGGCGTTGATCCGCCCCGAGGCCTCGGCCACCGCCCGCCCGCCGATGCGCCGCACCGCCTCGCGCAACGTCTCGGGCCCCATATTGTCGAGCAGAATGGCATCCGGCCCGAAGGGCAGCGCCGCGTCGAGCTGCTCCAGCGTATCCACCTCGATCTCGATCTTCACCAGATGCCCCGCCGCCGCGCGGGCACGGGTCATCGCCGCCTCCACCCCGCCCGCGATGGCGATGTGGTTGTCTTTGATGAGAATGGCGTCATCCAGCCCGAAGCGATGATTCGCTCCGCCCCCCGCGCGCACCGCGTATTTCTCGGCAAAACGCAGGCCCGGCGTGGTCTTGCGGGTGCAGGAGATCTTCGCCCTGGTATGGGCGATGGCATCGGCAATGCCGCGCGTGGCCGAGGCGATGCCCGAGAGATGCCCCAGGAAATTCAACGCCACGCGCTCGGCGGTGAGGATGCTGCGCGCCGGACCTTCAATCTCCGCGATAATATCGCCCGGCGAAAGCCGCGCGCCATCGGCCAGACGCGGCGCGAAACGGATGTCCGGGTCCACCAGCTTGCAGGCGATGCGCGCGAAATCCAGCCCCGCCACCACGCCGGGCTCGCGCGCCGCCAGCACCACACGGGCCTGGGCCTCGGGGGGGATCACGGCGTCGGAGGTAATATCCCCCGCCCGGCCCAAATCCTCCAGAAGTGCTGCCCGCACCGCCGGTTCGATCATGATGTCAGGAAGCGGCAGAATATTCATCAGGCGGCCTTGTCGATGGAGGTGGCATCGGCGCGGGCATGCGCGCCGACGGAAGTTTTACGCGCCAAAGCCGCCTGGGCAATGCGCAGGCACAAAGCGGCGGCGGGGTTGGCGGGGGCCAGTGCGGCAAACGCCTCGGCGGCCTGGGCCATCCCCGCCTCATCCCGCAACACGCCCAAATGCGCGGACATCAACTCACGCAGCGGCGCGGCATCGGGCCTGGGGAGCTTCGTTATCGCGGGCAGCGCCCGCATTGGCTTGGCCTGAAGCCCCGCCATACCCCGCCCCGCCGCCTCACCGCAGATCGCGGCTTCCAGCAGCGAGTTGCTGGCCAGACGGTTCGCGCCATGCAGCCCGGTACGGGCGACCTCGCCCGCCGCCCACAGCCCCGGCACGCTGGTACGGCCCTCGGCATCCACCGCAACGCCACCCATATGGTAATGCGCCGCCGGACGCACCGGAATCGGCTGGGTCGCCGGGTCGATGCCCGCCTGCGCGCAGATGGCATGGATCGCCGGAAAACGCTTGGCGAAACGCGCACCAATCCCCCGCGCATCGAGAGACACCGCATGCCCCGCCTGGGCATGCGCGAACACGGCGCGGGCCACCACGTCACGCGGGGCGAGGTCGTTGCCGCGCATGAAATGCGCCCCCGTCTCGTCGATGAATTTCGCCCCCTCGCCACGCACGGCCTCGGAGATCAGCTTCAGCGATCCGCTGCCCGGCGCATCCAGCGCCGTGGGGTGAAACTGGATGAACTCCAGATCGCGCAGCTCCGCCCCCGCCCCCATGGCCAGCATCAGCCCCTGGCCTATCGCCCCCTCCGGGTTGGTGGAATAACGGAACAGCCCGCCAATCCCGCCCGTGGCAAGCAACACGCGGTCGGCGGGCAAGGCCATGGTCTCATCTCCCCGCACAGCCAGCACGCCGGTCACGCCGGAAGCATCGGTAAAAATATGCCGGGCGGTGGCGTTCAGCACCGTAATGCTCGGCGTGACGCGCACCTGGGCGACGAGCGCGCGCATGATCTCCGCCCCCGTGGCATCGCCATTGGCATGCAGGATGCGGTGGCGCACATGCGCCGCCTCCAGTCCCAGCGCCAGCGCGCCGGTCTTGTCGCGGTCGAAGCGCACGCCGAGGCGCAGCAGCGTCTCCACCAGCTTGGGCCCCGCGCCGATGATCCGCTCCACCGCCGCGCGGTCGCATAACCCGGTCCCCGCGGCCAGCGTATCGGCCACATGCAGGGCCACGCTGTCATCCGCCCCGATGGCAGCCGCCATGCCGCCCTGGGAGAGCTGGCTCGCCGCCCCCTCGCCCAGATGTCCGGCATCGAGCAGCGTGACCGGATGCGGGGCGGCGGCCAAAGCGGCCATCAGCCCCGCCACGCCACCGCCGATGATGATCATCATTTAACCGCGAGCATCCGCTCGACCGCCCGCCGCGCGGGCGCGAACAGCTCGGCCGGAATGGTCACCTCGGTCTGCATCTCCTCCAGCGCCCGGCGGATATTCTTCAGCGTGATCAGCTTCATATGCGGGCAGAGATTGCACGGGCGGACAAACTCCGTCTCCGGCGCGTTCTGCGCGATATTGTCGCTCATCGAGCATTCGGTGATCAGCGCCACGCGGGCGGGCTTCTTGTCCCGCACGTAATCGGCCATCACCGCCGTGGAGCCGGAGAAATCGGCCACCTCCACCACCTCGGGCGGGCATTCGGGATGCGCCAGGATCACCACGCCCGGATGCGTCTGGCGCAGTTGCAGAATCTCCTGCGGGGTGAAGCGCTCATGCACCTCGCAATGGCCCTTCCAGGCGATGATTTTTACCCCCGTCTCCTTGGCCACGTTCTGGGCCAGGAACTCATCGGGGAGCATGATCACTTCCGGCACGCCGAGCGATTCCACCACCTTCTTGGCATTGCCCGAGGTGCAGCAGATATCGCTCGCCGCCTTCACCTCGGCCGAGGTGTTCACATACGCCACCACCGGGCGACCGGGGTACTTGGCCCGCAGCAGCGCCACATCGGCGGCGGTGATGCTCTCGGCCAGCGAGCACCCGGCATGCGCGTCGGGGATCAGCACGGTCTTGCCGGGGTTCATCAGCTTGGCGGTCTCGGCCATGAAATGCACGCCCGCCAGCACGATCACATCGGCATCGGCCTTCTCGGCCTCGCGCGCCAGGGCCAGGCTGTCGCCCACAATGTCCGCCACGCCGTGGAAGATGTCGGGCGTCTGGTAGTTATGCGCCAGGATCACGGCACGGCGCTCGCGCTTGAGCTTCAGGATCGCCTCGGCGTCCTCCGCCATGGTGGCCCATTCGATGGGCGGGATCACACGGGAAACACGGTCGTACAGGTCAAGCGGCATGACGCACTCCTTTTATACTCATGGTGAGTATAAGTCTGATGCGCCCGGTTATACTCACGGTGAGAATAATCGTGCAATAATTATTTCACACGGGGCAGCTTTGTGCCGGAAACCCCTCGCTCCTCCAGCACGGCCTGGCGGAAGCGGAACAGCTTGGCCGGGCGGCCAGCTAAGCCCGAGGTCGTCTTGCCGGTTTCCTCCACCAGCTCCTGCTGCTCGATCAAGCGGCGGAAATTCGGCTTGTGCAGGGTCTGCCCGGCCAGGGCCTCCATGGTCTGCTGCAAGTCCAGCATGGTGAATTCGCGGGGCAGCAGCTCGAACACCACGGGGCGGTATTTGATCTTGGCGCGCAGCCGGGCGATGGCCGTGGCCAGAATGCGCCGGTGGTCATGCGTCATCTCCCGCCCGGGCACGGTTCCGCCTTCGCCCGCATGGGCGCGCCGCGCCTCGGGCACCAGCGAGGCCTGCCAGAGCAGCTCGTAGCGTTGCAGCACCAGCTCCTCGTTCCAGCCCTCGGCGCCGAACAGCCCTTCCACCCGCGCCTGTCGCGTGGCGTCATCCCCCGCCCAAAGGCGCAGGCGCGGCAGAATGGCGGCGACATAAGGGGCGGAGCGGTCCTGACGGGCATCCTCCCAGGGGAAGTACTCGTACCAGCCATGCCATTCCGCGCCGGGATATTCCGTCACCGCCTCGCGGGTAAGGCCCAGATAGGAGATGGAAATCCCCCGCGCTTCTCCGGGGAGCTGGCCCGCGAAGGTGTAAAGCTGCTCCACATAGCCCAGCGGATGGTGCGTCTGCCGCTCCACCCAGGCGCGCAGGCCAGTTTGCAGAGAGCGGTGCCCCTCCTCCAGCGGGCCGGAGGGCAGCGCATAACCGGAGCCGATGGTCAGCACACGCGGCTCGCCATCCGTCACGGCGGCAAGCACCGCAATCAACTCCGCCTGAACCGCTCCACCTTCCATTCCCCCTTCTCGCGCATTTGCGCAGATGCGGGAAGGCGCTCAATCAAGCGATTTCTGGAACCTCAGCACGCTGACGCCGAGCATGATGGAGGCCAGCAGCGCCAACCCCAGGAAATCCGGCCACAGCACGGCAAAGCCCACCCCCTTGAGGAACACCGCGCGCAGAATGACGATGAAATAGCGCAGCGGGTTGATGAAGGTGAACCATTGCAGCGCCTCCGGCATGGCCGAGATGGGAAAGGCGAAGCCGGAGAGGATGAAAAACGGATTCACCAGGAAGAAATTAAGCGCGAAGGCCTGCTGCTGCGTGCGCGAGGCGGTGGAGAGCAGCAGCCCCAGCCCGATGGCCGCCAGCAGGAACAGCGAGGAGCCGAACAACAGCACGAACGGGCTGCCCACGAACGGCACATGGAACCACACCGCCCCCAGCCCGGTGACGAGCGCAACATCCACCAGGCCGATGATGAAGAACGGCACCGTCTTGCCCAGGATGAACTCCACGCGGCTGATCGGGCTGACCATGATCTGCTCCAGCGTGCCCATCTCGCGCTCACGCACCACGGCGAAGGCGGTGAGGCTCACCACCTGCATCAGCGCCAGCGTGCCGATCACGCCGGGGATGAAGAACCAGCGATCCTCCAGCCCGGCGTTAAACCACGGGCGCTCCTGCAACGAAACACTGACCGTCCCCGGCGCCGCGCCGCTGCTGGCCCTCAGGGCATTGGCGTAATCGGCCTGAAAGACCGTAACGATCTGGCTGACATAGCCCAGCGCGATGAGCGCGGTGTTGGAGTTGGTGCCGTCCACCACCACCTCCAGCGGCGCGGTCTGGCCGTTGAGAAGTCTCCTTTCGAATTCAGCGTGAATGATGATCCCCGCCACCGCCGTGCCGGTGTCGATATCGCGGTTGAGCTGCCGCTGATCCGTCACGTTGTCCACGATCTCAAAACGCCCCGTCGCCGGGAAATGCGAGACGAGATCCCGGCTGGCCTGGCTGTGGTCGAGGTCCAGCACCACGGTGGAGACGTGGTTCACGGTGAAGGTGGCGGCATAGCCGTAGATGAAAAGCTGAATGACCAGCGGCGCCACGAGGCGGAAGATCGCCCACGGGTCGCGCTTGAGTTCCAGGAACTCCTTCATCAGCATGACGCGGATGCGCTCGAACATGGCTAATCCAGGCTCTTGCGGAAGGCCCGCGCCGCCGCGCGGATGATGACCGCCGCGTAAACCAGCAAGGCGATGACCGGCACCGCCATATCCAATAACGAGCTGCCCTTGAGAAATACCGAGCGCAGAATGGTAACGTAATAGCGCGCCGGAACGAACCAGGAGATGACGCGCACCGCCTCGGGCATCTGGTCGAGCGGGAAGGTGTAGCCCGAGAGCATGGTGGTGGGCAGCATGGTCAGCATCAGCGCGATCTGGCTGGCCCCAAGCTGGTTATGGATGCGCACCGAAAGCAGATAGCCAATGCCCAGCACCACCAGCGCGAACAAGGCCGTGGTGAGGACGAGCGTGAACAAACTGCCCCTGAACGGCACATGGAACCAGAAGGCGGCGGCGCCGAGGCAGAACACGGCGTCCAGCAGCCCGATGACGAAATACGGCGTCAGCTTGCCGAACATCAGCTCCAGCCCCGTCACCGGCGTGGAGATAAGCTGCTCCATCGTCCCGCGCTCCCACTCGCGCGCAACGGTGAGCGAGGTGAGCTGCGAACCGACCAGCGACAGAATAATGGCGACCACGCCGGGCACGATGAAATTGCGGCTGTCCAGCCCCTCGTTGAACCAGACGCGCGAAGAGAGATCCACCGTGCCGATGCTGCGCGCCGTCTCGCCATGCGCGCCCCGCCAGTTGGCGGCGAGATCGGCATCGAGCTGCGCGACAATCCCCTGCGCGTAGCCGGTGGCGATATTGGTGGTGTTGGAGTCCGTGGCGTCGAACACCACCTGGAGGCTGTCCTGCCCTGTCATGTAGAGGGTGCGGGAGAAATTCACCGGGATCACCAGCGCGCCCAGGCAAGTGCCGTGGTCCATGGCGGCGCGCAAATCGCGGTCGGTTTGCAGCACCGCCACCTCGCGGAACCAGTCCGACGAGGTGAAGCGGTTCACCACCCCGCGGCTGAGCTGGCTGTTCTCCTGGTCGTACACGCAGAGCGGCACGCGCTTGATGTCCAGGCTGACACCGTACCCCAGCAGCCCCATCTGCATCAGCGGCATCAGCAGCGCGATGGCGAGGCTGCGCGGATCGCGCCAGATCTGCAACGTTTCCTTATACGCGATGGCGAGCAGGCGGCGCAGGTTCATGCCGCCTCCGGCGCCGGCTTGCGCGAGACGAGGCGGACGAACACATCCTCAAGGCTCGGGATGATCGGCTTGGGCGGTGTGGCGGTGAGCCCGTGCGCCGCGAGCAAGGGGGCCAGCGCCGCGGCATCCGTGCCTGGGGCAAGCAGCACATGCAGCCTGTCGCCGAAGATCGCCGCCTCCACCACGCCCGGCGCGCCATGCAGCGCCGCCAGCGCCGCGCCGGGCTGGGGGCTTTCCAGCTCCACCAGCGCGCCGCCGAGATCCCGCCGCTTCAACTCGCCCGGACTGCCGATGGCGATGAGGTGCCCGGCGGCGATGAGCGCGATGCGGTTACAATACTCGGCCTCGTCCATGTAATGGGTGGAGACGAGGATGGTCACGCCATCCGCCGCCAGGCTGTGAATCAAATCCCAAAACCGCCGCCGCGCCTCGGGCTCCACGCCGGAGGTCGGCTCATCCAGAAACAGCACCGGTGGGCGGTGCAGAATGGCGCAGCCCAACGCCAGACGTTGCTTCCATCCCCCCGCCAGCGTGCGCACCAGCGCGTCCTCGCGCCCCGTCAGCCCCGCCATGGTGACGGCGAATGCCATGCGCTCCTTCAACTCGGCCCGCGGCACACGGTAGAGCCCGCCGAAGAAGCGCAGATTCTCCGCCACGGTCAGGTCGCCATAGAGCGAGAATTTCTGCGACATATAGCCGATATGCGCGCGCACCGTTTCCGGCTCGCGGACAATATCATACCCCGCGACGATGGCCGTGCCCGCACTGGGCCGCAGCAGGCCGCAGAGCATGCGGATGGTGGTGGACTTGCCCGCCCCGTTCGGCCCGATGAAGCCGACAACCTCGCCCTTGGCGATCTCCAGATCCAGCGCGTCCACGGCGATAAACTCGCCGAAGCGCTTGGTCAGGCCGCGCGCCTGCACGGCGGGCGGGACGCCGTTCACGCCGCCCCCGCGCCGGTGAGGGCAACGAACACATCCTCGATCCCCGGCTCCACCTGGGCGATGTCGCCATAAGCCACGCCCCGCTCATGCAACCGGGCGGCAAGCTCCGGCGCGCGAGCGGCACTATCGGCGCGCAAATTCACACGGTCGCCCATCAGCAGCGCGCCCAGCACGCCGGGGGCGTCCTCCAACGCGGCCCGCACCGCGCGCGGGTCCGGTGCGGTAACGGCGAAGAGCACGCCGGGCATGGCCTGCTTCAGCCGGGCCGGGGTGTCGCAGTCATGCACCCGCCCCTCATGCATCAGGGCAAGGCGCGAGCAGCGCTCGGCTTCGTCCATATAGGCGGTGGAGAGCAATATGGTGACGCCGGATTCCCGCAGGCTGTAGAGGATGCCCCAGAACTCCCGGCGCGAGACCGGGTCCACCCCGGTGGTCGGCTCGTCCAGCAGCAACACCGTGGGGGTGTGGATCAGCGCGCAGACCAGCCCGAGCTTCTGCTTCATCCCACCCGAGAGCGCGCCCGCCAAACGGCGGCGGAAGGGCGCCATCCCGGCGGCTTCCAGCAACTCCGCCGCGCGGGCCTTGCGGGCCTTGCGCTCCACCCCGAACAGCTCGGCATAGAAGAAGATGTTCTCGTCCACGCTCAAATCTTCGTACAGGCCGAAGCGCTGCGGCATATAGCTCAGCCGCGCTTTCGCCGCCTCCGGGTCGGCCAGCACGTCCACGCCGTCCAGCACAATCTCCCCCGCATCCGGCCGCAGCACCCCCGCCAGCATGCGCATCAGCGTGGTCTTGCCCGCGCCATCCGGCCCGACCAGCCCGAAAATCTCGCCATGATTGACGCTCAGGCTAACTCCGTCCACCGCCGCCAGCGCGCCGAAATGCCGCCTCACCTCGCGGGCGGCAACCGCCACCTGCCCGCCCGCCCCGCTCATGGCCCCGGCGGCAGCAGGGCAATCCGCGCATCCGCCGGCATGCCGGGCAGCAGCTCATGCGTCGGGTTGGCGATGTCGATACGCACCCGGTACACCAGCGTCACCCGCTCGGCGTAGGTCTGCACGGTCTTGGGCGTGAATTCCGCCTGAGGCGAGATGAAGCTGATATGGCCGTGATAAATCTTGCCCGGATAGGTATCGGTGGCCACGTCCACCGCCTCGCCCAGGCGCACCTTGCCGATATTCTGCTCGTTCACATAAGCGCGCAGCCAGGGGTGGTCGAGATCGTCAAGCGTGAAGATCGCAACCCCCGGCCCGGCCAGCTCGCCCAGCTCCGCCTCGCGCACCGAGATGGTGCCCGAGAACGGCGCGCTCAGCGTGGCGTAGCCCAACGTCACCTCGTCCTGATGCAGCTTGGCCTGGGCGGCGGTCACATTGGCCTGCGCCAGCCCGACATTCGCCTCCTCCTGCCGCACCACCGCGCGGTCATGCGCCAGGGTGGCGGCGGATTGCTTGGCCGCCGTGGCGGCGAGGTCGCGCGCCTGCACCGAGACGGCCCTGGCCCCCACCAGCGCCTGGGCGCGCTGGTAGTCGAGCAGCTTCTCGGCGTAATCGGCTTCGTCGCTCACCACGTTATGCTGTGCGGCGGCGAGGCTGGCCTGATTCACCACCACCTGCGCCTCGGCCACCTGCACATTGGCCTGGTCGATCTCCACCTGCCGCTGGTAGAGCCGGTCATCCACCCGGGCCAGCACCGTGCCCTGCTGCACATTCGTCCCTTCGTCGAACGGCAGTTCCACGATCGGCGCCTGCACGCTGGTGAAGCTGAGCACGCTCTCATGCGCCTCGATATTGCCCGAGACGATGACATACCCCTTGCCCGCCGCGCCGAACGGCCCGGTCTGTTCCTCATTCCAGCGCCACGCCGCATACAGCCCCGCGGCCGCAAGGCACGCGGCGGCAATCGCCAGAGCGCGGCGGCGGTTCATGCCCGGAGCGGCTTGTAAAATGTCGTCATTTCAGAATCTCGTAATCTCCCGCATTTCCGGCCGCTTTGACCTGCGTCAACCGGCTTCTATTGATCCCGCCCTCGCGAGGGCATAGGTTGCGCCATCCCCGCCGCGCCCTCCGCGCGGCTTTGTGTTTATTGGCGGCTCCCGCCCATCTGATGGTCTAGCATGAGAGTTTTGTTCGCTTTCGAGAATCCTCTGCCCAACGCCGAGGCCGATGCCGAGGTGTTCGCCACGACCGCCAAATACCTCGCCCCGCATACCGAAGGCGCCTGGCTGCACGCCCCCGTGGCCGAAACCTCCACGCCCGAGGCCGTGAGCAAGATGGTGGGTATCCCGCTGGTGCGCGCCTGGGCGCCGCTTACCCCCGCCGCGCTGCGGCATTTCTGCTGCGGCCTCACCATTCCGCTGCGCACGGCGTTCCGGCGGGCGGATTTCATCTATACCCGCAATCTCTGGGTCTCCTGGCTCTCCATCCTCTGCGGCCAGCACGTGGTGTTCGACCATTACCGCCCCTGGCCGGACCAGATCCCCCCGCTGCAACACTGGCTCTACAAGCTGTTCACGCATGAGCGCTTCATCGGCAGCATCTGCCACTCGGAATACACGCGCCAGAAATACATCGAACTCGGCGTGCCGGCCTCCAAGCTGCGCTGCGTGCATAACGGGTTCGAGCCCTCGCGCTTCGCCGCCCCCATTCCGCTGGAGGACGCCAAGCGCCAGATCGGCGTGCCGCCCGAGGCCAAGACCATCGTCTATACCGGGCGGATCAACCACAAGAAGGGGCTGGATCTGGTGCTCGAGGCCGCGAAGCAGCTGCCGGAGCTGACCTTCATCCTCGTCGGCTCCTACGGCGAGGGGCCGATCGAGCGCGCCGCCGCCGCGCTGCCGAATGTGCGGATCGTGCCCTGGCAGACCGAGGACACGCTCGGGCGCTACATCTTCGCGGCTGATGTGCTGCTGGTCCCGCCCTCGCTCCAGCCGCTGGCCAAGTTCGGCTCCACCGTGCTGCCGCTGAAGCTGTTCTTCTATATCGGCTCGGGCCGCCCCATTCTGGCGGGCAACACGCCGGACGTGGCCGAAGTGCTGCGCGACGACGAAACCGCCCTGCTGGTGCCGCCGGACTCCCTGCCCGACTTGGTGGCGGGCCTGAAGCGCCTGACCACCGACACCGCCCTGGCCGAGCGCCTGGCCCACGGGGCGCGCGAGCATAGCCGCAACTACACCTGGGAAGCGCGGGCCAAGAAAATCGCCGACATCATCACCCATTGGCGGCAATCCCCCCCCCACGGGCCGGGCCATTGGGGCAAGGCGCAGACGCGCAACTGGTTGACGCAGTCGCGCCGCTGGTTCGTGCATTTCGCCCGCACGCGCTCCTTCATCCTGCCGCCCGGCAACACCTCATCCGGCTGATTCATGGCCGACGCGGAAAAGCCGCCGCAGGATGCGATGGCCCAGCACCGGCGGCATCTGGGCCGGGGCTTCAACTGGCTGGGCGGGGCCACCATCATCGCCAAGGTCACGGATTTCTCCACCATTCTGGTGGTGCTGCTGTGCCTGAGCAAAACCCAGATGGGCATCGGCTCGCTGGTGGTGTCCATCGGCATGGTGGTGGAGGCGTTCGACGGTTTGGGAACTGGCGACGCGCTGGTGCAGGCCAAGGGCGTAAACCGCCGACAGCTTGATTCGCTGTTCTGGTTCATCCTCGCCGCCGCCGTGCTGATCGCGCTCATCACCCTGGCCGCCGCCCCGCTGGTGCAGATGATCTACGCCGTGCCCGGCATGGCGGCGTATTTCGTGCTGGTGGCGGCCAAGCAGCCGCTGGTGGGCATGGCGGTGATCCCGCTGGCCCGGCTGAACCGGGCGCTGCGCTATGAGCGGATCGCCGCCATCAATGTCGGGGCCACGTTTGGCGCGGCGCTGGCGCGGGCGGGCATCGCCTTCGCGGGCGGCGGGGCCTGGGCCTTGGCGGGGGGCTATGCCGCGAGCGGCGTGTTCATCCTGGCGGGCGCGCTGCTGGCCAGCCCGTTCAGGCCAAAACTGCGCTTCAACTTCGCCGAGATCGCGCCGCTGCTGCATTTCGGCTGGCGCTCCTCCTCGGCCAACATCTTCGAGCAGATCTTCAAGAATATCGACTTCCTGCTCGTCGGCTGGTTTTACGGCGCGGCGCCGCTAGCGGTGTACCGCGTGGCGTTCGACGTGGCGATGGAACCGGCCATGGCCATCGGCACCATCATCAACCGCACCGCCCTGCCCGTTTTTGCCCGCGCGGCGGCCGTGCCCGAGCATCTCACCGGCTCTCTGTTATGGTCCTTGCAACGCCTCACCGTACTCAACGCGCCGCTGATGGCCGGGATCGTGCTGCTGGCAACGCCGCTCACCGCCTTGCTGCACGATAGCCAGGGCCGCAGCTACGCCGCCGCCGCGCTGCCGATGCAGGTGCTCGCCGTGGCAGCGATCCTGCGCATCACCTCGCAACTGCTCACCCCGGTGCTGCTGGCCACGGGGCAGCCGGGCAAGGCGGCCAAGCTATCGGCGGCCACGCTGGGGCTGCTGGGGGCGGGCATCCTCGCCGCCGGATGGTATTTTCCGGCCAAAACCGGCATCGTCGCCGTCTCCACCGTGTGGCTGGCGGTGTATCCGCTGCTGCTGGGCTGGGGGGTGATTTATCTGCGCCGGCGCTGGGGGTTGAGGGCCATCTCGCTGATCCGGCCTTTCCTGGTGCCGGGGCTGGCCATCGCCGCCATGCTGGCGGGGACAGAAACGCTGTTCCATTTCACGGCCAGATTTGGGCCTGAGGTGCAGGCCGCTATCGCGCTCGCCGCCACGGGGCTGACCTATGGCGGGCTTTCCTGGCACGCCAAGCGGGCCAAGCACGACACTTAATCCAGCGTGAGTTCCGCACTCCCCCAGCGCCACAAGCGCAGGCGGGAAATGTCGAGCAGCGTCTCGCCTTGCATCGGGCGCAACTCCCCCACCGGGGGCTGAGCGTAGAGCGTCTCGCGCCGGGGCCAGCGGTAGGAGAGCAGCCACGTCCATGCCCCATGGCGCAGGTAAACCCAGGCCCAGCGCCGGGCCAGACATTCCGCCGGGCGGCGGGTTTCGCGCCGCGCCCAGCAGGGGGGGGCGGCGAGACGCCGGGCCAAAGGCAGGCTCAGCGGCGCGACGTAGTTGGAGAACCAGATCGTGAAGCCCAGCTCCGCCTGCAAGGCGCAAATGGCGCGATAGACCTGCACATGCTCCGGGTGGCCGTACTCGCCCCAAGGGTTATGTGTAAATACATTGTCGTACCCCGCCAGCACCGGGCGCAGGGCCGTCACCAGCTTTGCAAAATTCGCCTCATAGCGCGCCCGCCCCTCGGCGTCGGCGATCTCGACGCCATAAGGCGTGGGCTGGGTCGCCTCCCACGCCACCAACTTGCGCACGCCGCTTTCGGGGATTTGCAGATCGATAAGGTTGGGCAGGGCCAGCGCCGCCACGGCGCGGCGGCGGGCGGCGGAGCGTTTGGGGTTGCCGAACAGATCGCCAAAGCAGAACACGATGGTCTCCGCCCCCTTCAGGGCGGAACTCAGCCAGAGGATTTCGTCATCCGGGTGCGCCACCACCACGGCGTTGCGGCCCTGCATCAGGGCTTATCCAGCAGCGAGTCGTAGAGCTCTTCCAACACCGCCGTCTGCCGCGTGATGTCGAAGTTTTGCACCGCGCGGGCGCGGGCTGCCTCGCCCAGTTTCCGGCGCAGGGCTTCATCGCCCAACAACATGGCGAGGCGTGCGCCCAAAGCCTCCGGGTCGCGCTCTGGCACCAGGAAGCCGGTTTCACCATCCGCCACCACCTCGGGGATGCCGCCCAGCGACGAGCCGATCACCGGCACGCCGGTGGCCGCCGCTTCCAGCGTGACCATGCCCAGCCCCTCGACCCGGCCGGACGAAGTGCGCACGCTGGGCAGCACCAGCATGGCGGCGCGGCGCATATGCGCCAACACCTGCGCGTGCGGCATCGCGCCCAGAAACGCCACGCGCTCGGCCACGCCGCAAGCTTGCGCCAGCTTCTCCAGCTTGGCGCGCAATGGGCCATCGCCAATGATGACCAGCCGGGCTTTGGGATGGTGGGGGGCAGCCAGGGCAAAAGCGCGGATCAGGTATTCCGTGCCCTTCACCTCAACCAACCGGGCGACGTGCAGGATTTCCAGCGCCTCTTCCTCGGGCGTGCGCGGGATGATCGCGCCGCAATCCACGCCGATATAATGCACGCGCGTGCGCTCAGGGGGAAAGCCCATGCCCAGTAGCCGTTCGCGGATGAAGCCCGAGGCGCAGAGGAACAGATCGCCATAACGCGCCAGGCGCGAGCGGCCCAGCGCGTAATGCGTATAGGCCGGTGAGGCCAGCAAGGCGGCGGTGGAGAGTGTCGCGTCGAACCCATGGAAGGTGGTGACGAGCGGGATGCCAAGGCGCTTGGCCACCGGCAGGGCATAAACGCCCTCCACCCCAAAATGCGCATGGATCAGCGCCGGGTGCCGCCCTTTCAGCAGGCGCAAATACGGGGCGGGGTCCAGTGTGAGCATCTGCCGGGCGACGAAGGGGATCGGCCAGCCTTTCACCAGATCCGCCAGCGCCAGCGATTCCGCCCCTGGCGGGGGGGCGCCGTAGCGCAGCCGCCCGACGTAAAGCGGGTGGTAGCGGCGCAGATGCTCCGCCTGCTCGGTAATGAACGGCTCCGACACCTTGAACAGATTGTGCCGGAAGATGGCGACTTCGCGCAAAGCGGGCGCGGGCGGGGTTCCGCCCATGCCTTTACTTCGCGGTGGCGAGGACGGGTTCGCCCTGGCTCTTCGCTCCAGCCGCGGGGATCAGCCCCAACTCGCGCCCGGCCTCGGCGAACATGGCGATGGCATGGTCGATCTGCGCCGGGGTATGCGCCGCGCTCACGGAAGAGCGCAGCAGCGCGAGGCCCTTCGGCGTGGCTGGGGGCAGGCTGACATTGGTGTAGAGCCCGCCATGCAGCAGCCGCGCCCAGAAGGCGAAGGCGGCTTCCGGCGAGGGCATGACGGTGGAGACCACCGGGCTCGGCTCGGGCCCGACGGTGAAGCCCAGGGCGGCCAAGCCGTCATACAGGCGGTTGGCGTTCTCGGTGAGCTGGCGGCGCAGCGCCGGGCGGGTCTGCAACTGGTGCAAGGCTTCCAGCGTGGCGGCGATGACGCCGGGCGGCAGCGAGGCCGTGAACATATAAGGCCGGGTGACGACACGCAGAATGTCGAAGCCCTCGGCATCGCTGACGCAGAACCCGCCGACGCCGCCCAGGCTCTTGGAGAAGGTGCCGACGACGAAATCCACATCCGCCTCGACGCCCGCCGCCTCGGCCAGACCGCGCCCGTTCTCGCCCAGCACGCCCAGCGAATGGGCTTCGTCCACCACCAGATAAGTGTCCGGGTAGCTGCGCTTCACCGCCGCGAATTCCTTCAGCGGCGCGGTGTCGCCCAGCATGGAGTAGATGCCCTCGACCACGATGACCTTGTCGCCCGGCGTGTCCTTCAGGCGGCGCAGGCGGTTGTCCAGATCCTCGGGGCTGTTGTGGCGGAAGCGCGTGACCTGCGCGTAGCCCAGACGGGCGCCGTCATAGATGCTGGCATGCGAATCGGCATCCAGGATCAGGTGATCGTCCTTGCCCGCCAGGGTGGAGAGCATGCCGAGATTGGCCTGATAGCCGGTGGAGAACACCATGCCGTGCTTGCGGTTGAAATACCCCGCCAGCGCCTGCTCCAGCTCCTGGTGCCCGGCATAGCTGCCATTGGCGATACGCGAGCCGGTGGTGCCGGTGCCGTACCGTTCGGTGGCTTCCACCGCCTTGGCGATGACGGCGGGATCGTAGGTCAGGCCCAGATAATTATTCGTGCCCAGCAGCAGGACCGATCGGCCTTTGAGCATCGCCTCGGTGGGCGAGAGCACGGAGTCGAACGACACGTTGAAGGGATTCGCGCCCGCTTCCTCAAGCTGACGGTACTGCGCCGCCAGGGACGCGAACTTGGTAAACAGCGACATCAACTAGGAGCCAGCCCTCAAATTTTGCATGGCCGCGATCAGGTCGCCGACCGTTTCAATCTCAGCAATCTTGTCGAGCGGCACGGAGATATCCAGCCGGTCCTCGATCTCCATCACGAAATCCATGACCGCGACGGAATCCAGGCCCAGATCCTCGACAATGTGCGTATTCTCGGTGATCTCAACCGGTTTGGGCAAAGACGAGCGCAACGTCTCGAAAATGATCTCACGGATATCCCCGACCAAACCACCCATGTCCCTGCCGCCAAATCTGTTGAGAGAACCCGCCAACACAGGCGCCAAACGCCCGTACATGACAAATTCATATCACCGCCTATACATGGCACGGCAAATTATTTAAAGAGCGGGCAGGTCGTAGGGGCTGTCTTTTACCGGCACGCCCGTGGCCGCCCTTGCGCCGCGAGCTGCCCAGGGGCTCCGCCAAGGCACCGGCATGGCCGGGAATGAATGGTTTAACGCTTTGATCCTCAACCGTTATATCGCCCGGGACATCAGCCGGCCATTCGCCGTCATCCTCGGCATTCTCTGCGTGCTGTTCACAGGCTACTCCGTCGCCTCCATCCTCTCGGACGCGGTGAGCGGCCTGCTGCCCACCCTCACCATCATGGAGCTGACCGGGCTCAAGCTGCTCATCGCTCTGGATGTGCTGATCCCCATCTCGCTCTATTTCGCGGTGCTGCTCTCCTTCGGGCGGCTCTATGCGGATAGCGAGTTCACCGCCATGGCGGCCCTTGGGGTGCAGCCCTGGCAGGTGATGCGGGTCGTGCTCTCCTTGGCCGGCATGGTGGCCCTGGTGGTCGCGCTGCTCTCCTGCGAGGCGCGCCCCTGGGCGTACCGCACCTCGCACGACGTAACCTGGCACGGCGCCACCAGCCTGGACGTGAACGCCATGCAGGCCGGCACCTTTTACACCAGCGAGGACGGGCAGCGCGTCATCTTCCTCACCCACCGGGCCGGGCCGGGCACGCCGGCGCAGGATGTGTTCGTCCGCCGCCAGCTGGCCGACCATGTCGAGGTGATCTTCGCCAAGCTGGCCTCGTCTTTGCAGCAGACCGCCGCCAGCGGCCAGCATGAGGTCTATCTGACCGATGCACATGTTTACGAGATCTACCCCCCCGGAAGCGCGCAGAAAGACCAGCTCCTCAACGCGCAAGGGCTGATCCTCGACCCCGAGAGCGCGCCCGGCGCGGCGCCCGGCTACAACCCCATCACCGCCGACAGCCTGGACCTCGCCCACTCCACCTCCCCGCGCGATATCGCCGAGCTGGAATGGCGGCTCTCCACCCCCATCTCCACCCTGCTGCTGGCCCTTCTGGCCATACCGCTGAGCTACACGCGGGTGCGCCAGGGCAAATACGCCAAGTTCGGGGAGGCGATCCTGATCTACGCCGGGTATTACCTGCTCTGCACCACGGCCCGCACCTGGGTGGAACACGGGATGATCGGCACGCTGCCGGGCATCTGGTGGGCACCCGGGATGCTCTCGCTGGTGCTCGCGCTGATTCTGGCCCTGCCGCATTGGCGCAACCGGCAAGCCGCCAAGGCCCGGACCGCCGCAGCCGCGAAGGCCAACGCCGCATGAAGCTGCTCGACCACTATATAGCCGCCACGGTGCTGCGCGGCTTTCTGCTGATCCTCGCGGTGCTGACGGTGCTGTTCAGCCTGCTCGCCTTTGTCGAGCAGCTCGGCTTTGTCGGCCAGGGGCAATACACCGCCAAGGACGCGCTGATCTGCATGGTGCTCACCGCCCCTTACCGTGTGGTGCAGATCGCCCCCGTTTCCATGCTGCTTGGCGCGCTGCTGGCGCTCGGCGGGCTCGCGCGCAATTCCGAGCTGATCGCCTTCCGCGCCCTGGGCGTGTCGGAGATGCAGATCGTCGGGGCGCTGATGAAGCTCTCGGTGCCGGTGATCGTCGCGCTGTTCCTCATCGCGCAATTTGTCATCCCGCCGGGGCAGCTCATGGCCCAGCATGTGCAAGCCGAGGCCTCGGGCGAGGCCGCCCCCTTGCGCAGCGCCGGGGGCTTCTGGGTGGAGCGAGATCACCAGTATCTGAACGTGCAGCGCTTCGGCTACGGCAACACGCCGGAGAATATCGACATCTACACCTTCAACGCCGATGGCAGCCTGAACAGCTACACCCACGCCAAGCGCGCCGAGGTGGAGCCCGACGGCACATGGATGCTGGTCGGCGTGCTGCAAAAAACCGCCGACTCCACGCATTTCAACACCATCACGCTGGATGAGATGCCCTGGCCGTCCTTCATCTCCTCGCACCAGATGCGCCTGCTGATGCTGCCGCCGGAGATGATGCCGCCCCTCGCGCTGTATAAATATATCGGCGAGCGCAAACGCCTGGACCAGCAGGCCCAGCGCGATGAGCTGACCTTCTGGAGCATGATCAGCGTGCCGTTCTCACTGCTCGGCATGGCGATGATCGCCACCCCCTTCGTGTTCGGCGTGCAGCGCATGCAAAGCGCTGGGCGGCAGCTGCTGATCGGCGCGGTCCTGGGCATCATGTTCCAGGTCGGCCAGCAGGTGATCTTCTATCTCGGCCTGCGGCTTAGCCTGAATCCAGCCATCACGGCGCTCGCGCCCTCGGCGGCGCTGCTGGGGGCGGCTGCGTATCTGATCCGCCGGATGCAGGTGGAGTTGCGGTAAGCGTTACAGCCGAGCCGCGTGGTCGAGGAACAGCTGGTAGCGGCGGCGCTGGCCAGCCTGGAGCCAGAGCATGATGGCGCTGAAGCCAAAGATCTCGAACAGGAAATAGAACATCGGCATGCCCGCCACCGCGAACAGGAAAATCCCGATCGTGCGGTAATTCGCCGATAGAATCGCCCAGCGCCGGACAGACGGAGCGAATACCTCGCGGTAATCCTGGCGCAGCGCGGTCTCGCAGCCCGGCTTGACGGCAAGGATTGCCTCCAGCTCCTGGTTGAACCCGGCAGCGCCGCCCGAGACCGCGATCTGCACCCGCGTATACAGCCCGTGCAGCAGATTGGCCGCGCGCTTCAACAAGGGCTGATCTTTCAGCGCATCCTTGGGCGGATGCAGATCCGCCAGCGCCGCGGATTTGCGCCCCCAGCCCCAGAAATTATATTGCTGGCGCTGCAGCTCATAAGTAGCCGATTGCAGCGCGTGGCACAGCGCCGCCACCGCCGCCAGCCCCCACACCCAGGTGCCGACATAGCGGCTAAGCGTGAACGCCAGCCCCAGATAGACGGCGCCGAAGGTCACGTAATCGCAAATGCCGTCGATGATCTTGCCCAGCTCGGAGAAGGAGTTGGTCATCCGGGCGAGCTGGCCGTCCGCGCCATCCAGCACATGCCAAGCGAACATCAGCGCGAAGCCGAGCAGGCAAACCCAGGGATGCGGATACCAGTGATACGCCACACCCGCCGCCACGCCGCAGGCCATGCCGGCCAGCGAGACGACATTGGGCGTAATGCCCAGCCGCGCGCAGATGGGCACGATCCGCGCGGAAAGCGGATGGACGATGTATAGGTTGGTCGGTTCCTCGATCTCCGAGGTGCGGCGGACAGGCTCGGCCTGCGCCGCCATACCGCCGGGAATGTCCTGCTGCATGGCGGGGATTACAACTGCCCCGCTTCGAGCAACGTCTCCGCCTTGGCGAAGGCGATCGGATCATCGACATCGACCCAGAGGCGGTCTTTGATGTCGAACACACGGGCCTTGCCCCATTCGGCCAGCACGTTCATCGCGCCGGAGATGCTGTCATCGCCGCGGGTCTGGCTTTCGGCCAGGGCGTCGAACATCACCGGGGTGCAGAGGAACACGCCCGTGTCGAAACAGTTGAAGTCGCGGATGACCTTGCCGATGTGCAGGAGCTTATCGCCCTCGCACTTCACGCGGGTCACGTCTTCGGGGTCGTTCAGCGGGCTGTCGATGTTGAAATCCACGGCCAGCGTCACGGTATCCGGTTTGACGGGAGCGGCCGTCAGGGCGCGGAAGATTTCCGGGTCCACCAGATGGTCGCACATCGTCAGCAGGAAAGGTTCGTCGATAAACTGCTTGGCCGTGAGCACGGATACGCCATTGGCGCGGTCCCAGGCGCGGTTGAAGATGCGGGTGATGCGCGCGCCTGTGCGCTTGCCGATCTCCCCCAGCTCCGCCTGCAGTGTTTCCGCCCGGTAGCCGGTGACGACGAAAAACTCGTCGACCCCGGCAGCCTGGGCATTGCCGATCACGCGTTCGATCAGCGGCACGCCCTTGATGGGAATCAGGGGCTTCAGCTCGCCTTTTTCACGAAGCCTCGTGCCCTGACCGGCCGCGACGATCAGGCATTTCATCCGACGGCCGAGACCTTCACCGGCGCGGAGTAGCGGTTGATGAACTCTTCGGTCATCTCATGCGCCACGTCATCGGTGTACTGCACGGGCGGGTGCTTGCAGAAATAGGCGCTCGGGCCTTCCAGCAGGCCGCCAAGGCCGTGATCCAGCGCCAGCTTGCAGCAGCGGATCATATCGATGACCACGCCGGCGGAGTTGGGCGAATCCTGCACCGAGAGGCGAAGTTCCAGATCCATCGGGACATCGCCGAAGAGCTGGCCTTCCATGCGGATGAAGCAGATCTTGTTGTCGTTCTGCCAGGGCACGTAGTCGCTGGGGCCGACATGGATGTCTTCGCTCTCCATGCGCTTCTTGGCGACAGCCTGCACCGCCTCGGTCTTCGACTTCTTCTTGGAAGCCAGGCGGTCCTGGTTCTTCATATTGAGGAAGTCGGTATTGCCGCCGGTGTTGAGCTGGTAGGTGCGCAGCAGCTTCACGCCGCGCTTGGCGAAGATATCCGTCAGCACGCGGTGGGTGATGGTGGCGCCCAGCTGGGACTTGATGTCGTCGCCAATGATCGGGAGATTGCGGGCCTTGAAGCGCTCGGCGAAGCTCTTATCGGAGGCGATGAACACCGGCATGTTGTTGACGAAGGCGACACCGGCCTCCAGCGCGCATTCGGCGTAGAAGCGGGCGGCCTTCTCGGAGCCCACCGGCATGTAGTTCAGCAGCACTTCGGCGCGGGTGCGCTTCAGCTCGGCCACGATCTCTTCCTTGGTCAGCTCCTTGGCGGTGGAGCGGACGAAGGTGCGGTCCTCGTCGTAGGCGGCCATGTGCTCGGAGATGCCGTCCAGCACCTGGCCCATCTGCACGGTCACGCCGCTGTCCGGGATGTTGGACTCGAACACCTTGGTGCAGTTCGGCTTGGCGAAGATGGCGCGGCTGACGTCCTGGCCAACCTTGCGGGCGTCCACGTCGAACGCGGCGACAACTTCGATATCACACGGCTTGTAGCCGCCAATCTCGGTGTGCATCAGCCCGACCACGCCCTCGCGGCAGCGCTCCGGAGTGTAGTAGTGGATGCCCTGAATCAGAGAGCTCGCACAATTCCCGATCCCGGCAATCGCAATCCGGATGCGGCTTTTATTCGCCATGATGAACCTCGTCCACGATAAAAATTCTTTGGAAAAACAACAGAGAGGGAGCAGGAACACGCAAAGACGCGACCTGCCCGCCCTTTCCGGCGGGGGTCTTGGCTTTGCTGTTCATTTACGCCGCCCGGGCTTTGAACCCCTGCCGGCCTGTACCCAGATCTCCGCCGTCCCCAATCCAACTCTCTCCTGCCAGCGCGGCACCGCCAACCCGAGGCTTTGATCACTCAACGCCGTGGCCGAGCAATGCTTCACTCGGCCTGCCTGCCTTGCAATCTCCGGCCATCGGCGGAAACGCCACAGGGTTAGGTCATAAACACTGCGCTTATAGTAGTGGGCCAACCTACAATGTTGGCGGATATGTCGCAAGCATGACAGCCAGTATAACCCTACAGCTCGGGCAAAGTCACGCTAATCCTGGCAAGCCGTGCAGGGCGGAACAAACTAACGCACTGTAAAGCTGACTATCCCGGTGCTCGCGCACATAGCCGGGGCTAATGCGCGCGACATAAGGTTTGCTGCGCACCGAGGCATACCAATGCACAACCCTGGTATCCGGCGGCAGAACCTGCTCCAGCCTGGGGCGGCGGCTGGGCCTGAACCAGTGCTCCGAAATCTCCGGCGCCAGGGGGTAGAACACCGGCGGCGGATGGATGGTAAGCTCCTCCGCAGGGTAATGGCTGATCAGCGCTTGAAGCAGATCCGGCCCCAGGGCGTAGGGTTCTGTCTGGCGCTCCTGGGGCAGCTCGAGCATGGCGCGCAAATAGGCCCGGAACAGCGCCGCACCCGGAGCGGCCCCCATCACGGCGTTATTCACGCCGGGGAAATACCACTCCTCGACCAGCCGAAAGGCGCGCCAACCGCCAGGAAGCAGGCGCATGGCCTTGCGCAGCACGTCGAGCGTGAGATGCTTGGCCCAAACGGCCGGTGAGCGCGAACTGCGCACCGCATGCGGCCAGACAATGAACTCGGAGCCCACAAATTGGGGCGCGCCGAGCAAAGGCCGCAGCGAGGCGACTGTAATGGTATCCAGGTCGAGATAGATCCCGCCATCAAGATACAGAATGGCGGCGCGCAGCACGTCTGCTCGCTGCACGGGGCTGGTCAGCCTTGCGTAAAGCGCGGTCAGGCCGCCGCCGACTCCAAGCCGCTCCTGCACCTGGGCAAGACGGGCCATGGGATCGGTCAGCTCCAGCCGCACGCCCGAGGCCGCGCGCAGGGCGCGCAGCTCGGGGCCGTCTTCCAGCTCGTCGGTATGGTGCAGGACGACTTCGTCCATGCCGCCGCGCTCGGCGGCGGACAGCACGGCAAACACGTAAGCCCAAGGAAGGCGCTTGCCGATCCAGCAGAAATGGACGCAGGCGGGAATGGTCATAGGAGGGCCGTTTGCCAGTAAGGGGGGACGCAAATGGGCGGGGTAGATAGGCTGGCGCCGGATCAGCCGTCAACCGCCCCCCGCCTGACGCCAAGCTGGCCTTATTGTAATGGCATTGCCATTCCAACCCGACTCTGTTAGCCCGGAAAGCCGTATCAACGCCTTATCCCCTCAGGTATGACAGAGCTATCGCCAACCGGTTTCTCCGGGCAAACCATACGTTACGCCGACTTCGGCACAATTGCCGAGGCGCTGGACTATGCCGCCCAAGGCAGTGCCGGGTTCAATTTTTACTCAGGCAAGGGTCAGCTGGTGGAAACCCTGCCCTACAGCGCGCTGCGCGAGCAGGCGCTTGGCCTTGCCGCGCGCATGCTGGGCGCTGGGCTAAAGCCGGGAGATAAGGTCGCGCTGATCGCCGAGAGCGATGGCGACTTCACCCGCGCCTTCTTTGCCTGCCAATATGCCGGGCTGGTGCCCGCCCCGCTGCCGCTGCCCGCGGCCTTCGGCGGCAAGGACGGTTATATCGCGCATCTGCGCCGCATGGTCACCAGCGCCCATGCCGTGGCGCTGCTCGGCCCGGCCGTGCTGGAAGCCTGGCTTGCAGAGACCGCCGAAGGGCTGAATCTGCGCCTTGCCGGCACCTTCTCGCTGCTCGACAACATAGCCCCGAGCAGCCAGCCCCTGCCGGCGCAGGCCGCCAATTCCCTCGCTTATCTGCAATTCTCCTCGGGCAGCACGCGTTTCCCGCTGGGTGTTGCGGTTACGCAACACGCCTTCATGGCCAACGCCCATTACATGGCGCTCTACGGCCTGCAGGTGACCGAGCAGGACCGCTGCACCACCTGGCTGCCCTATTATCACGACATGGGGCTGGTCGGCTTCTTCCTGATGCCGATGGCTTGCCAGCTTTCAGTGGATGTCCTGCCAACTCGCGAATTCGCCCGCCGTCCGCTCCTCTGGCTGGACCTGATCGGCCGTAACCGCGGCACCGTGTCGTTCAGCCCGTCCTTTGGCTACGAGCTGTGCGTGCGCCGGGCCGAGACCGCCTCCATCGAGGGGCTGGATCTCACGAGCTGGCGCCGCGCGGGTATTGGCGGCGACATGGTTCGCCCCGCCGTGCTCACCCGCTTCGCCGAGCGCTTTGGCCAGCAGGGCTTCTCCACCGGCGCTTTCGTGCCCTGCTACGGCATGGCAGAGGCGACGCTGGCGCTCAGCTTCACCCCGCCCGGCCAGGGCGCGCTGGAAGATGTCATCGACGGCACCATCCTCGAGGATGAGCACCGCGCCGTGCCCGCCCATGCGGGCAGCACGCGCACCCGCAGCTTCGTGCTGTGCGGGCGTATGCTCCCTGACCACGAGGCCGAGGTGCGCGACGAAAACGGCGAGCTGCTGCCGGACCGGCAGGTGGGGCGCATCTATGTGCGCGGCCCCAGCCTGATGCTCGGCTATTACAACGAGCCGGATGAGACCGCCCGCGTGCTGGACAAGGATGGCTGGCTGGATACCGGCGATCTCGGCTATTTCCTCGACGGCCAGCTCGTCATCACCGGCCGCGCCAAGGATCTGATCCTGGTGAATGGCCGCAATGTGTGGCCGCAAGACCTGGAATGGGCCGCCGAAGCGGACATGCCCCTGCTGCGCAGCGGCGATGTCGCGGTGTTCTCGGTCGATAACGGCGCGCATGAGGAGGTTGTGGTGCTGGTGCAATGCCGCACCACAGACCCGGCGGGGCGCGAGGCGATGATCCACGACATCACGAAGTTCTTCCGCGGCCGCCACGGCCTGGAGACCCATGTGGTGCTGGTGCCGCCGCGCAGCCTGCCGCAGACCTCCTCTGGCAAGCTCAGCCGCAGCCGCGCCCGCGTGATGTATCTCGAAGGCGCCTTCCAACCGGCCAAGACCTCCAACGCGGCATGACCCGCCCCCTGGTCGCCGTTACCGGCGCGACGGGGTTTCTCGGCCTGCATCTGATAGCGGCCCTTGCGCAAGCGGGGGCCGATATCCGTATTCTGGCGCGGCATGATCCGGCGCATGAATTCTGGGATGGGCTAAGCTTCGAGACCGTCCGGGGCAGCCTGGAGGATGAGGCCGCCCTCACCCGCCTGGTCAAAGGCGCTGATACCGTCATTCACGCCGCCGGGCTGATCAAGGCGCTGGACCGCGCCACATTTCTCAACACCAATCGGGACGGCACGGAGCGCGTGGCCAGAATTGCCAGGCGCCATGCCCCAGCTGCGCGGTTCATCCTTGTCTCGTCCCTCGCCGCGCGTGAAGCACGGCTTTCCTCCTATGCCTTCAGCAAGCGCGCGGCCGAGGACGCGGCGCGGCTGGTCTATGCGGATGCGCCGGACCGCCTGGTCATCATCCGCCCGCCCGCCATTTACGGTCCGTGGGACCGCGAGACCCTGGCGATTTTCAAGACCGCCAAGGTCCCCATCGTGCCGCTGGTCAGCCGGGGGCGCATGGCGATGATCCACGTCTCCGACGCCGCCGCCGCCATTGCGCGACTTGCGCTGGGCGCTGGCGAGGCCGGGCTTTATGCTTTGGCCGATAGCCGCCCGGAAGGCTACGAAATGCTCGAATTGCTGGCCGAGGCGGCTTGCGCGGTCGGCCGGAAGCAGCCGCGTTTTGTGCCAATGCCGCCCGCACTGATACGTCTGGCGGGGCGCGCCTCGGGCGCGTGGGGGCGGCTGCGCGGGCAGGCCCCGGTGTTCACGGCGGAGAAGGCGGAGGAGATTTTGCACCTGGATTGGTCGATAACCCCCGCCGAGGCGCTGCCCGGCTCCGTGTACCAGCCTCGCCTCGGCTTGACCGAGGGGTTTCGGGAGACCGTCGCCTGGTACAGGGAAAAGGGCTGGCTGCGCTGACAAGGATACCGCCTTTTTTCGTGAAAAAGGCGGCAGCCAAAAACCTGTTGGCAGTTATTACAGCGGCTTTTCGTAGATCCGGTAGGTTTTGTAGGCCTGCGAGCCCAGACTCTCATTCATCCGCCGCATCGGCAGATTATCTTCGAGAATCCAGGACAGCTCGATATGGGTGAAGCCCTGCGCCAGCCCCTGCTTGCGCACGGCATCGACCATCAGGAAGGGCAGCAGGCTGCCGATCATGTCGTTGGCCGCCGAGCGGCGCACGCCCATCAGCGGCACGCGAGCGGTTTTCACCCCGCTCACCTTCAGCCGCCACAGCAGCTTGGCCCAGCCGAAGGGCAGCAGCTTGCCGTTCAGGTCGCGGATCGCCTCGTTGATATTGGGCAACGCGATGAGGAAGCCCACCGGCTCGCCATTGCGCTCCACCACGCTGGTCAAACGCGGGTCGAGCAGCGGCTTGAGCGATTTGGCGAGATAATCCGTCTCCGTCTCGGTCAGCGGTACGAAGCCCCAGTTATTCACCCAGGCATCGTTGAAGATGCTGGTGACGGTGCGGATTTCCTCGTTATAGCGCTTGAAGTCGAGCTGGCGGACGATGAGGTCCGGCGGCAGCGGGCGGGCGAGCAGGCGGCGCACGCTGGCGGGCAGGTCCACGGTCATGTCGTAGAGATAGGCGTAAACGTCCTTCTCCTTGACCAGCCCGTATTCTTCCAGCCGGGGGCCAATATAGGGCTTGTCATGACCCATCAGCAGCATGGGCGGCGTGTCGAACCCCGCCACCAGCAGCCCGGTCTCCTCGTTGATGTTCAGGTTGAACGGCCCCTGCATGCGCACCATGCCGCGCTCACGCAGCCAAGCGGCGGCGGTGTCCAGCAGGGCGGTGAAGATAGCCGGGTCGTTCTCGGCGGCGATCATGCCGAAGAAGCCGGTGCCGTCCGGGCGCAGGGCCAGGGCTTGTTTGTCGAGCTGGGCGCTGATGCGCCCGACATCGCGGCCATCGCGCTCGGCCAGCCAGAACTGCACCTCGGCATGGCCGAAGAACGGGTTCTTCGGCGTCAGTGCCTCCTGGCGCTCCATGTGCAGCGGCGCGATGTAATGTGGATCATCCCGATGCAGCCGTTCGGGGAGACGGATGAAGCGGTTCAGCAGCGCCCGCCCGGTGACCGGGATGATCCGGATTTCGCTCACAGAGCCTCCGCCGCCGCAGATTCACGCTCCAGTCCGGAAGGGGGTCTGTCACGCGGCGGGCTGCCGGTGATCTCCATCACCCAGGGGTAGCGCTTCGCCTCTTCCAGGTCATAGCCCAGGTTGAACACGGTCGGGCTTTTCGCACAGTCGCGCGCGGTGGCGGCGAAGCTGTGGAAGATGTAGTCCGGCGTGAAGCTGACGATGCCCATGTTCACCTTCTCGCTATAGAAATGGTGCAGCATATGGTCGCGCTTGAGCTTCTGGATGAACTTGTTCTTGGGCTTGTAGTTCAGGTGCTGGATGCAGTGGAAGAACTCATACACGCAGGTGGTGACGAGCGCGGTGGAGAAGGCCGCCGTGCCGCCCGCCCAGCCGCCAATGGCATAGCCGATCGGCCCGGTGATGATGAGCATGGTGGGGATGGTGTTCAGCGGCGAGCCGAACAGCACTTCCAGCAGATGCGGGTCCTGGTGATGGTCGAAATGGATGCGCTTCCACAGCCCGGCGGTGAATTTCATCCGGTACAGCCAACGGCCGTGCAGGACAAAGCGGTGCAGCCCGTACCAGACGAAGGGGTAAACGAGGCACACGGCCAGAATCGGCAGGACGATGTCCTGCCAGCGTGCCGCCAGACTGAGCGCCGCGCCGCCGGAGATCACGGCCAGGAAGGCGTACAGATTGATCGCCGGGTAGGTCAGGTAAGCCCGCCAAAGATCGGGCAGGGCCATGCGCCCGAGATCATAGCTTCGGCCATGCCAAGCCCGGCCCCACACAAGTTTTTCCGCCATGCTGTATTACCCTGTTCTGCAGGCGCGGTATCCCGCGTCTCACCGTGGGTGGATAGCAGCGCCGCCCACGGCTGGCAAATGAGGCGGCTAGCCGGATAATTGGGCTTTTGCGGGGCTTGGAACCCAGACATCGATTTCCGGCGTATGCAAGGCGAGGCTGTAATGCTGCGCCAGAGCCTGGAGAAACGCCTTGGAGAATCGGAACGTGTGCTTTGAGGCTCCACGGTCGGTATCGCCAATCTCCACCGCGGCGAAACGCTGGGACTCGACCATGGCCACGAACTCCCGCGGGTCTAGCTTATGGAGGCTGATCTGGTCCTGAACGTAATAGGGGTCGAACGCGGAAGGCTTGCCCGCCTCGTCGCACATCAGCAGGTTCTCGCACACCACGGGGCCGGAAGCTTGGCGCAGCAGCCCCACACCGGCGGCAAAATCAGCCTCGTGCCGGGGCAGCGCCCTCCATTCGGCGGCCCCGGAGACAATGCTGTTCGGCAGCTTGCTCAAGGGAAACAGGATCTGGCTGAGCGGAAACAGCATGGGCAACACGCAAAGCAGCGCGGCCCGGCCCGGTGTTGCGCGCCCCTGAACTGCAAAATAATCAGCGCAGGCGATGACGCTGATGACCGCGTCCATCAGGATTGCCTCGAAGAATATGTTGCGGCTCACGCCGTCGCCCCCCGCCCAGGCAAAGGCCAGGAGATGCGCGACCAGCCAGCTCCAGGCCAGCGGGGCGCGGCGCTCGTCGCGCCAGTTGCGCCAGGACCACACGCCGCCAAGCAGCACGAAGGGCAGGAAGATGATCAGATAGGTGCCGATATTGTGCAGCGCGTCGCCGAGGCTACAGGCGCGAGGCTGGAGCATGTTGGCCAGGAAATAGGGGCCGTCGAGCCGCAGCGTGACCCAGAACAGCGCCGCCGCAGCCAGCAGGCCCGCGCCAACCCAAAGCACAAGCCGCCGCCAGTCCCACCTGGCCAGCAAGGCGAGCCCCGCCCCCAGCGGCAAGGCCAGCAGATTATGCTTGGTGAATACCGCCAGGGCGAAAAGCGGCGCGCTGCGCCAGCCATTCTGGCCGCGGTGCACGGCACGGAGAAAACCGTAAAGCCCCAGCAGCTCGAACACCATGCCAAGCAGTTGCGGATCGTTCACGCCGATCCGGCGCGGCATCCACATTTCCAGCCATAGCGCAAAGAGCAGCCCGGCGCAGATGCCCGCATACCGGGCCGGAACAAAGAGCCGCACCAGCGCGCCCACCAGCACACACACCGCCACCAGCGCGGCCAGAGAGAGAAACCGCCCAGTCTCGTTGACATTGCCGGTCAGAAGGCTGAGCAGGCCGACAATATGAAAGGAGAGCGGCGGGTAATTGGTGATGTCCCCCCCCGGCGGGCTGGCGTAAAGCGGCAGGAACTGCGCGGCCTGCTGCTGGCGGAAGGCGTTCCAGCCCTCATCATAGTCGAACTGCACCACGGCGGTGCTGCGCAGCACAAGCGGCCAGCCGATGACCGTGACAAGTAGCGTAAGCAGCGCCGCAGCGGTGCTCCATATGCGCTGGGAGGAGCGCGCGATGACGGCGGGCAGTCCGGCTTGGTCGAACAAAACTCTCTCCCTGCGATAATTGCCAAAGCCGCAAGTGAGCCGGCGCCATACCAGCCTCCGTCCGCCCCCGCATTGATCGCGCCCTCTATAGCTGTGTGTTTTGAATAAGGCAGCCCGTTACAGGGTTAAAAAAAATCACGGGTTTTACAGGAACGTTACAAAGAAATTTTCATCGCCCTGGAACTGGTGTCCGCTTCACTGCTTTTCCCGGCTTTCCCGTCATCTATTCTGGTGGCGGCGGCCTGGGCCATTTTACAAACAGCCTTTGTAATGCAAGATCTTTCGCGACAGCACCAGACATGCATTATGCAGCGGAGATCACAGCGCCGCTCTGCCATCTACGACAGAAGGGCAGACATAAATGGGCGATCCTGCAAAATAAACCTGCACAAAGCTAAAGCATTTGTGATCGAATACGCCCAATTCTAAAGCTTTCGTGATTGGAGTCACGCCGGTCAAATGAATATTCCATGACCTTAAGCAAACGGGAGCAATTTTCCCGGCATTTCGTCACAAGGAAGTCGAGTCACTATGTTCTGGCAGACCAAGAAGTCGGGTAGCGGCACCGCCGAGATTGTTGAGCTGAAGCGCCAGTTGGAGAAGGCGAAGGGGCAGATCACGCAGCTGATGCTGGAGCGCATCCAGTTACAGAACGAGGTCGAGCTGCTGAAGGATTATCGCAGCGCGCCGCCGCAGGTGGTGGTTCGCCAGGTTGGCATTGTTGCCGATACCAGCGCCGTGCCCGAGCCCGCGAACTCCCAGATCGGCCTGCTGCACATCAAGGAAGCCGTCTAACCGGTTGGCGGCCCTCCATTTGCCGCCTGTCCGGCGGCAAGCTCGATGATCTCCGCCGTGATCTCGTCCTGCCGCACGATCCGGCGCGTGAGTTCCAAACCCTGCAATTGCTGGTCGATATGCCGGTGCGCCGCCGCCATGGTGGCCATGCGCGCCTCGTTCTCGGCCATAAAGCTGTGCAGCGCCGCCTGGCATAGCAGGGCGTGCACGTAATCGGCGGTCAGCGAGGCCAGCAGCGCCCCAGGCGGCAGGTTGAGCAGGGGCGGATTGCGCCGGGCTATTGCGGGGAAATCCGCCGGGTCCAGCGGCAATAGCCGCCGCCGCACGACCTCCAGCCCCCTGCCCTGGCGCCAGCTCTGGTATACGGCGTCGATCCGGTCGATGCCTTCCGCCGCGATGCGCGCATAGAGTTCCGCCGCCACCTGCCGGGCCAAACGCGGCACGCCGGCCGAGGCGGCAGGCAGCGCTTGCGACCAGACCGGCTTCAGTCCGCGCTCCGCCGCGAACATCAAGCCGCGCGTGCCGAGCAGGAACAACGCCGCCCCAGGCTCCGCATGGTCCAGCACATGCTCGCTGAATGCTCCGGCAAAGCCCTGTTCCGCGCAGAACAGAAGCTGAGCCGGTTGTTGCGCGCGCACTGGCTCCGGCATAGCGGTGGCGGCCAGCAGCGTGCCTATGGCCGTGGTGATGGTCGAGGTGTAGCGCTCCACCGCCTCAAGCTGCGTGCGCGCCGCCTGGGCCCGCGCCCCGGCGATGCCGCGCATCGCGTTCACCACCGTGCCGAGTTGGCGGATCGTCTCGATCCGCCCGGAAACCTCGGCCAGGCGCTCGGTCATCCGGCGCAGTCCTTGGCGTAGGCTTGCAGCACGGCCAGAAGCGCCGCGCGGCTTGTCTCATCCAGCCGTCCCGTGGCGTCGATCATCCGCACCACAGCCCCGGCATCGCGGGCCAGCCGCTCCCCCAGCCCGGCGCGGAAAGCCGCGAGGTGCTCGAGCGTAAAAGTATCCAACAGGCCGCTCTGCACCGCGCTGACCAACGCCACCTCCTCGGCCAGCGGCAGCGGGGCGTGGCGCGGCTGGGCCAGAATGGCGCGGATTTTCGCGCCACGTGCAAGCTGCCCCTTCACCCGCGCGTCGGACATGCCACCGAAGCGGGTGAAGATTTCCAGCTCCAGAAACTGCGCGTAGTCCAGGCGCAGCGTGTCCGCCGCCTGACGCAGCGCCTTGGCCTGGGTCTTGCCGCCCACGCGGCTGACGCTGAGCCCCACATCCACCGCTGGTTTCTGCCCTTCATGGAACAGCCGGGCGTCGAGGACGATCTGCCCATCGGTGATGGAGATGAGGTTGGTGGGGATATAGGCGCTGAGGTTTCCGGCATCGGTCTCGGCGATGGGCAAGGCGGTGAGCGAGCCGCCGCCCTTCTCGGCGCTCAGCTTGGCGGCGCGCTCCAGCAGCCGGGCATGGACGTAGAAGATATCGCCCGGATACGCCTCGCGCCCCGGCGGCATGCGGGTGAGCAGCGCGATCTCGCGGTGGGTGGCGGCGTGCTTGGTGAGGTCGTCGATGATCACCAAAGCGTGCTGGCCGCGGTCGCGGAAATACTCGGCCATGGTGAAGCCGACGAAAGGGGCGATCCATTGCAGCCCCGGCGTGGCGGCGGCGGGGGCGGCCACCACAATGCAGCGCTCCGGCGCGCCGTGTTCCTCGATGGCCGCGATGGCCCGGCGCACGCTGGAGGTTTTCTGCCCCACAGCGACGTAAACACAGATGATGTCGCTGTGCTTCTGGCTGATGACGGTGTCGAGCGCGATGGTGGTTTTGCCGATGGCGCGGTCGCCGATGATCAGCTCGCGCTGCCCGCGCCCCAGGGCGAAGAGGGTATCGACCACCAGCAGCCCGGTCTGTACCGGCTGGGTGACCAGATCGCGGTCGATGATCTCGGGCGCGGGGCGCTCCACCGGCTCATGCGCGGCGGCGGTGATTGGCCCCTTGCCGTCCAGCGGGCGGCCCAGCGGGTCCACCACCCGGCCCAGCAGCCCTGGGCCCACCGGCACGCGCACCACGTCTCCCGTGCCGCGCACCGTGTCGCCCACGGCCACATCGTCCGGCGCGTCCAGCAGCACGCAGCCTATATGGCCGCGCTCCAGCACCTGGGCGAAGCCATATTGCCCGCCGGAGAAATGCAGCAATTCGGAGAGCCGCGCTTCGGGCAGGCCGGAGACCAGGGCAACACCGTCGGCCACCTCTTCCACCCGGCCGATGGCCTCCGTCCGTGCGCCCAGTGTCATTGCATCAAGCCGGGTGCTGGACTGGGCCAGCCAATCGGTCTCAACCGGGCTGGTCATGCGTCAGCTCCTCCCGGATACGGGCGAGATCCGCCCGCCAGCTATTGGTGAGATGCAGATGCCCGCCTTGCAGCTCCACCCCGGCGAGCAGCGCCGCATCCACCTGGAACGTGACCTTGAGCGCGGGGCCGAACGATGCCGTGAGGCGGCTCGTGGCCTCCTGCTGTTCCTCGGGCGGCAGGGGGGCGGGGCTGGTTACGGTGAGCTCCGCGACATCCTGGCGCAGCGCCTCGGGCTGGGCGGCGAGTTCGGCGAGTGCGCCATCCAGAAACGCGGCGCGGATGGCGGGGGCATCGAACCGGGAGACCAGCTTTCCAGCGATCCGCACCGCCAGTTCGGCCGCCTGGGTTTGCAGCTTGGCCCCGGCCTCGCGCTGTTCGGCGGCCAGACGCTCACGCGTCTCGGCCTCCAGCTTTTGCGCCGCCATGGCACTTGCGGCCTCGCTCGCGGCTTTCAGCTTCGCGGCGTCCTCCTGCGCCGCCGCCAAAATCGCGGCGCGCTCCTGCGCGAACCCGGCGCGGGTCTGCGCGATGCCCGCGCGCTCCGCCTCGGCGGCTTGGCGCGCCTGCCCGGCCTGGGCCAGCATCTCCTGCGCCGCCGCGCGGCGCTGCGCGATAACCGCCGCCACGGGACGCCAGAAGAATTTCCGCAACAGCCAGATGAGGATGAGGACGTTGACGGTCTGTAGCGCCAGCGTCCAGAAATCGATCCTCATGCGCTCATTTCAGCAGCGGGTTGGCGAAGAGCAGCAGCAGCGCGATGACCAGGCAGTAGATCGCCATGGTCTCGATCATGGCGAGGCCCACGAACAGGGTGCGGGAGATGGTGTTCGCCGCCTCGGGCTGGCGGGCAATGGCGTCCATGGCGGCGGCGACGGCGCGGCCCTCGCCCAACGCCGGGCCGATGGCCCCGAAGGAGACCGCCAGCGCGGCCGAGACAATGCTGGCAAGAGCCAACCAGTTCATGCGTCACTCCTGTTGTTGTCGGGTTTCGCCTCGCCCACCGCCTGGGCGATGAACACCATGGCCAGCACGGCGAAGATGTAAGCCTGCACAGCGCCGGTCAGCAGGTCGAGCGCCATCAGCGGGATCGGCACCAGCAGCCCGGCAAGCGAAAGCACGATGCCGATGACGAACACGCCGCTCATCACATTGCCGAACAGCCGCACCAGCAGCGAGAAGCTGCGTGTCAGGCTCTCGACGAAGTTCAGCGGGATCATCACCGGGTTGGGCGTGGCGAAGCTGGCGAGATACCCCCGCACCCCGCCCGCGCGGATGCCGAACACGATGACGGCGAGGAACACCAGCAAAGCCAGGGCGGCGTCGGTCTCGATATGCGCGGTGGGGGGCTCGACGCCGGGGATCAGCTCCGACCAGTTGGCCGTGAAGATGAACAGGAACAGCGTGCCTATGAAGGCGCGGTACGGGCCGGGTTCCACGCGCATGGTGTCGCGGATCTGCTGGTCCACCGTCTCCACCACCAGTTCCAGCACCGTCTGCACCGGGCTGGATTCCAGCCGGAGGCGGCGGGTAAGCAGGAAGGAACCAAGGCCGAGGAGCAGCATGATCGCCCAGGTGACAAGCACCGGCGAGGTGATGGGCACCGGCCCGAGATGAAACAGCGCCGGGTTTTCCAGCGGCGAGTTCATGCCGCCTCCGGCCGCAGGCGGCGCACCACCACGCCACGCCCCGCCAGCACGCCACACCCCATGCTCAAGAGCGGCAGAACGCCGGAATGGCTCGCCAGGAACAGGGCAAACCCCAAACCGGCGAAGCGGGCCAGCCCGAGCAGCACCGCCATCACCGGCTTCGTACCGCTGGTCAGCAGCCGCACATTCCACCACAGCACGCCGAAATATAGCAGGCCAAGCCCGCAACCAGCGGCGAACCAGAGCACCAGAGCGCAGTTTGCGAGTGTCATGCGCTGTTAACCCACTTCCATGCCGACCAGCAGCCGAGCCCCAGGCCCAGCATCAGCAGCGGCGCGGTCCAGAAGACACCCGTATCGAACGTTCTGTCCAGCCAGCGGCCGAGAAAAATGCCGCCGAGCATGGGCACAACGATGATCCAACCCAGCACGCCGATCTGCGCCAAACGGCCCGCGACGGAGGGCTCCCCGCCCTCTCGCAGCCAGCGCCTGTGCCGCTCGCCGTGCTTGCGCGCCTCCTCCACCAGCTTGTCCGGTTCTTCGGTCATAGTCGCGGCCCGGCCCGGCGGCCGGCTTGCAGGTGCCGCATGATCTGGCGGATGGCGTTGAGCTGTAGCCGCGCCTGCTCCACATGCTCCACGCGCTCGGTCTCCTCGCTGGCCTGGAATTTGGCGAGGATCGTCTGGTCCAGCCGCAGCAGATCGTCGCCCACCACGCCCTCGGGCGTGGCGATGGCGATCTCGCGCCCGCCCGCCACGGTAAGCACCCCGCCGCGCACGGCGCAGTAGCGCGGGGCACCGTCCGCCCGGCGCCAGGAGACGACGGAGATTTCCAGCCGTGTAAGGAAATCCGCATGGCCGGCGAGAATGCCGAAACCGCCCGAGGCGTCCTCGGCCCGCAGGGAGGTCACCCCCTCCTCGTCCACCAGCACTTCAAGCGGAGTGGTGATGCGCAGCCTCATGCCGCCCTGGCGCTGGCGGCGTGTTCCTTGCGCCGCGCATCCTCCAGCGTGCCGACCATATATAAGGAGGACTCGGCCCATTGGTCGGCCTCGCCGTCCAGAATGGCCTTGCAGCCCGCCAGCGTATCGGCCAGGGGCACGCTGCAACCGGAGATGCCGGTGAAGGCCTCGGTGACCGTGAAGGGCTGGCTGAGGAAGCGTTGCAACCGCCGCGCGCGGGCCACCACCAGGCGATCCGCGCTGCCCAGCTCCTCGACGCCCAGCAAGGCGATGATGTCCTGCAACTCCTTGAACCGCGCCAGGGTTTGGCGCACCCGCTCGGCAATGCGGTAATGCGCCTCGCCCACCACCAGCGGGTCCAGCAGCACGGAGGTGGAGGTCAGCGGGTCGATGGCCGGGTAGAAGGCCTGCGCCGCCAGATCGCGCGAGAGCATCACGATGCTGTCCATATGCGAGGAAATGGCGGACACGGCGGGGTCGGTGAAATCGTCGGCGGGGACGTACACGGCCTGGATGGCGGTGATGGCGGTGCCGGCGGCGGAGGCGATGCGCTCCTGCAAGGCGGCCACCTCGGTCATCAGCGTCGGCTGGTAGCCCACGCGCGAGGGCAGACGGCCGAGCAGGGAGGAAATCTCCGCCCCGGCCTGCACGAAGCGGAAGATGTTGTCCATCAGCAGCAGCACGTTGCGGTGGGCGTCGTCGCGGAAATGCTCGGCGATGGCGAGTGCGGTGAGCGGCACGCGCCAGCGGGCACCGGGGGGCTCGTTCATCTGGCCATAGACCAGCACGGTGCGGGCCAGCACGCCGGAGCCGGTCATGTCGGTCAGCAGTTCGTGGCCCTCGCGCGAGCGCTCCCCCACTCCGGCGAATACCGAGATGCCCTGGTATTTCTCGACCATGGCGTGGATCAGCTCCATCACCAGCACGGTCTTGCCCACCCCGGCGCCGCCGAACATCGCCGCCTTGCCGCCCTGGGCCAGCGGAGCCAGCAGGTCGATGACCTTGATGCCGGTCTCGAAAATCTTATCGCTCGCCTGACCGGCCTTCAGCGCCGGGGGGGCGTTATGGATGGGCCGGTGCGGCGTGCCGGAGGGCAGATCCGGGCCACGGTCGCGCAGCTGGCCGGTGACATCCAGCAACCGTCCGAGCACGCCCTCGCCCACCGGCACCTGAAGCGCCCCGCCCGTGGCGCGCACCCGCACGCCGCGCGCGAGGCCGGATGTGGCCTGGAGCGCGATGGCCCGCACGGTATGCTCGTCGGCATGGCCCTGAACTTCCAGCACCAGCGGGTCAGGCTGGTCCCATTCGGCCACAAGCACGGTGTTGATGGCGGGCAGCGCCCCGGCCGGAAACCCGACCTCGACGACGGCGCCATGCACCGAGACCACGCTGCCCCATGCGGTTTCCGCTTTCATGGCTCCGCTTATACCGCAACGCGGCGGGAAAATTCTTGACCCTGATCAAACCCCGGAACCGCCAGAGCTGGGCGATTGACCGAAATCATGGTGCGGCGGGGGCGGACGGGCCAGCCTGCGGCATCTTTCACAATGCCTCCACATAAGGAACGAAGCCGATGAACAAACCGATCCAGCGGGCAGGCATGGCGGCATTGGCGCTGGCGTTCAGCGCCCCGGCCGGATGGGCGCAGTCCATCTCCGGCGCGACGGTTCAGGCGGGCGGCGCCGCCAATTTGCAAGGGCCGGGATGGAACGGCGGCTATGGCCCGTGGATGATGGGCGGCTGGGGCGATGGCTGGCACTCGATGATGGGGTATGGCGGCGGAGGCTGGATCATGATGTTGCTTATGGTTGTTATCGTCGTGGCGCTGCTCGTTTTCCTGGTCCGGGCGACGGCTTGGCAGGGGCATCCGTATCACGGCGCGCACCCACAGCCGCCGGCGCGGCCTTCGGGGCTGGATGTGCTGGATGAGCGCTACGCCCGCGGCGACATCAACCGCGAGGAATACCAGCAGAAGAAACGGGATATTCTCGGCGGCTAGGCCGGGAGCGGCTGCGCCGCCCGGGTCGAGCCCCGCACCACGCAGCGCCCGCCCAGCACCACCTTGCGCACGGGCGCTTCCGGGTGTTCCAGGCGCTCCAGCAATAGGTGCATCGCCGTGCGGCCGATATCGGCCACGGGCTGCTCGATCACGGTGAGCCCCGGCCCGGCCAGCTCGGTCCAGCTTTCATTGTCGAACCCCGCCACGGCGAGATCCTCGGGGATGCGCTTGCCCGCCGCGCGGAGCGCCTTGACCACGCCCATCAGCAGCAGGCCGTTGCTGGCGACCACCGCCTCGGGCGCGTGGCCGTGGCTGAGCCAACTGGCGGTTTCGGCTTCCGCCGCCTCGATGCTCGGCGCCACGAAGCGCGATTCCGGCTGTAGCCCCAGGCGCTGCATGGCGGCGGTGAAACCGGCATGGCGCTCGATGCCCGTGGTGCTGGCATTGCCGAACAGCCCGGCGATATGCCGGTAGCCCTGACCGTGCAGATGCTCGACGAGCATGGTGGCGGCGGCGGAATTATCCAGCACCACGGCGTCCTGCCCGCTGGCGATGTCCGCGCGGTCGATCAGCACGATGGGATAGTTGAGCCGCAGCTTGCCCAGCTTGCCCGCCGTGGCGCGGGTGGGGGCGAAGATCACGCCGGTGACGCGCTCCTCCTCCATCAGTTGCAGGTACATCGACTCCTTCTGCGGGTTTTCATCCGTGTTGCAGAGGATCACGCGCAGGCCCGCCTTGTAGGCCTCATCCTCCACCGCGCGGGCGACGGCGGTGAAGAACGGGTTGCAGATATCCGCGACGATGAGCCCGATGGTCTGCGATTCCTGCGAGCGCAGCCGCCGCGCGGAGAGATTGGGCCGGTAGCCGGTGCGGCGCACGGCGTCCTCCACCTGTGCGCGCAGCTCGGCGCTCACCTTGCCGCCGCTCAGCGCGCGCGACACCGTTGCCGGAGAAACCCCCGCTGCCCGTGCGACATCCTTGATGCTGACACTCATTGTTTCCGCCCACACTTAGAAATCGTTCTCAGGAAATTGAGCACATCAGACCCAAATCCTGCAAGGGTTTAGCAGCATTGTGCAGCGCAGTACAGGCGATTTGCAGAATAGTGCTTGACAATTAATCATGAAAACGTTTTCTTGCGTTCCAAGAGTCTGAGGAAACATCCAATGTCACTAGCCATTGAAGACGCTCTGCTTGGGCGCGAACTGGTCCGCCTGAACGCCGCCCCCGCCAGCAAGGACGCCGCCATCAGCGAGGCGTGCCAGCTGCTGATCGCCGCTGGCTGCGTGGCGCCGGATTTCGCCGCCAGCATGCTGCGGCGCGAGGCGGTGGCGAACACCTATCTCGGCCATGGCGTGGCGATTCCGCATGGCATGGGCGAGGATAAAGGCATGGTCCGGCGCGACGGCATCGCCGTGCTGCAAGTGCCAGGGGGCATTGAGTGGAATCCGGGGCAGAGCGCGCGGCTGATCGTGGCCATCGCGGCGCGCGGAGACCAGCATATCACCATTCTTCGCCGCCTCACCCGGCTGATCCAGGACGAGGCGCGGCTTGAGGCGCTGTGCGCCACGCGCGACGCCGGCGCGATCATCGACGCCCTGACCCAGGACAACCCCGCCCCCGCCCATACCGTCGCCACCCCGGCCGATCTGGCCGAGAGCTTCGACTGGGTGGTGGATTACCCCGCCGGGCTGCATGCCCGCCCGGCCTCGGCTTGGGTGGAAACCGTGCGCGCCACCGGCCTGCGCGTGCAGGTGCGCCACGACAACGAGACCGCCGATGCCCGCAACCTCGTGGCGCTGTTGCAACTCGGGCTGCGCCAGGGCGATACCATTACCGTCTCCGCCGAGGGCGAGGACGCGCTGGCCGGGTTGGCCCGGCTGCAGGCGCGCATCACCGGGCTGACGGCGCAGGAGAAAGCCGACGCCGCCAAGGCCGCCGCCCGCGCCGCAGCACAGCCCCAGCGTGGCTGGACGCCGCCGGGTGAGCTGCCGTTCATCCAGGGCATTGCCGCCAGCCCGGGCATCGCCATCGGGCGGCTGCACGCGCTCGCCACCCATGAGCCGCAGATCGCTGACGTGCCGGCCTCGCTCATCGACGGCGGCAACGCCCTGAACGAGGCGCTGACCGCCACCCGCCAGCAGATGGTGGCGCTGATCGACGATACCGCGCGCCGCCTCGGCCCGCAGGATGCCGCGATCTTCAAGGCGCAGGCCGAGCTGCTGAACGATTCCGACCTCATCACCCTCACCTGCCAGCTCATGGTGGAAGGGCATGGCGTGGCATGGTCCTGGGCCGAGGCGGTGAACCGCCTCGCCGCCCGGCTGAGCGCGCTGGGCAACCCGGTGCTGGCGGCCAGGGCAGCGGATCTGCACGATGTCGGCCGCCGGGTGCTGGGCAGGCTGGACCCGTCCGCCGCCACCGGCTCGCTGCGCGATCTGCCGGACGAGCCTTGCATCATCGTGGCCGAGGATCTTTCGCCCTCCGACACCGCCTCGCTGGATATGAACCGGGTGATTGGCCTCGCTATGAGCCAGGGCGGCCCGACCTCGCACACCGCCATCCTGGCGCGCACGCTGGGGCTGCCGGCCATCGTGGCCGGAGGGGCGGCGCTGGAAGCTGCCGGGAGCGGCGCGACGGCGATCGTCGATGGCCTGAACGGGCGAATTTATGTCTCGCCCGCCGAGGCGGATATCGCCTCGGCCCGCGCCTGGGCGGCGGAATTGCAGGCGCAGCGCGAGGCCGAGATGGCCAAGCGCGCCGAGCCAGCCACCACCAGGGATGGCGTGCGGCTGGAAGTGGCCGCCAACGTCAACCGCCCGGACCAGGTGCAGCTGGCGCTGGAGGAAGGGGCTGAAGGTGTGGGCCTGATGCGCACGGAATTCCTGTTCCTGGAAGCCAGCGCCAGCCCGACCGAGGACGAGCAGGCCGAGACCTATCGCGCCATGGCCGAGGCGCTGGGCGGGCGGCCGCTGATTATCCGCGCGCTGGATATTGGCGGGGACAAGCAGGTGGCGCATCTGCATCTGCCGCGTGAGGAAAACCCGTTCCTGGGCGTGCGCGGTGCAAGGCTGCTGCTGCGTCGGCCGGATCTGCTGCTGCCGCAGCTGCGGGCCATCTACCGTGCCGCCACACAGGGCGGGGATATTTCCATCATGTTCCCGATGGTGACCTCGGTGGGCGAGATCCTGCGCCTGCGCGAGATCTGCGAGGAGGTGCGCGCCGAGTTGGGCGCGCCGGAACTGCTGATCGGCATCATGATCGAGGTTCCCGCCGCCGCCGTGCAGGCCGATGTGCTGGCCGAACATTGCGACTTCTTCTCCATCGGCACCAACGACCTCACCCAATACACCCTGGCCATGGACCGGCAGAACCCGGAGCTGGCCGCCGAGGCGGACGGCATGCACCCGGCCGTGCTGCGGCTGATCGCCCAGACCGTGGCGGGGGCCAGGAAGCATGGCCGCTGGGTGGGCGTGTGCGGCGGGCTGGCAGGCGATCCGTTCGGGGCGCTGCTGCTGGCCGGGCTAGGGGTGAAGGAACTCTCGATGACCCCGCGCGACATTCCCGCCGTGAAGGCCAAGCTGCGCGAGGCCGATTTTGCCGCCATCGAGGCCTTGGCCCAGCGCGCTTTGGCCGCCGCCACCGCCGCAGATGTGCGCGCCCTGGAAGGAAACGCCTGAATGACCGCGCTGACTGTCACCCTCAACCCGGCCATCGACCAGACCGTGCTGCTCGGCCATCTGCGCCCCGGCCATGTGCATCGCGCGCAGGGTGTGAGCTTTAACGCCGGCGGCAAAGGCGTGAACGTGGCGAGCTGTCTGGCCGATTGGGGCGACAAGGTTTCCGCCACCGGCTTCCTGGGGCAGAACAACACGCGGCACTTCGAGACGCTGTTCATGACGAAGCTGATCGGCGACGCGTTCATCCGTATCCCCGGCGAGACGCGCACCAACATCAAGCTCAGCCATGATGGCGACACCACCGACATCAACCTCCCCGGCCTGATCCCCACCGCCGAGGAATTGCAGGCCCTGCTGGCGCGCATTGGCACGCTGGCCACCACCGGCACGCTGGCGCTGCTGGCGGGTAGCCTGCCGGGCGGGGTGGATGAAAGCTTCTACGCGACGCTGACCGAAACCCTCGCCCAGCGTGGGGCGCGGGTGCTGCTGGATACCAGCGGCGCGCCTCTGCAAGCCGCGCTGACCGGGGCGGTGCTGCCTTTCTGCCTGAAACCCAACCGCGCCGAGCTGGAGCAGCTTGTGGGCCATGCCCTGCCTGACGATACGGCGGTGATCGGCGCGGCGCGGGGGCTGATCTCGCGCGGGGTACAGCTTGTCGTGGTTTCGCTGGGCGAGGATGGGGCGCTGTTCGTCACCCAGGACCAAATGCTGCGCGCCTCGCTGCCCGTGGTGCGGGCCGCCAGCACGGTGGGTGCGGGGGATGCGATGGTCGCGGGCATTATGGCGGCGCTGCGCGAGGAGGCGGGGCTGGAGCGCATCGCCCGGCTCGCCACCGCCTTTGCCGCTGGAAAACTCACTTTGGCGGGGCCAAATCTGCCGCCGCGTGGTGACATCGAGGCGCTGAGCGCCAATGTGCAAATTCAAAACATCCAAGAATAAAAACGGGAGTTCAAGATGAGCGAGATTATCGCCTCGGTCGCGGCCGAAGGCGCAACGGTAAACGGAGTGCTGGCCGCGCAGGCGCTGCGCAAGGCCGCCACCGCCCAGGGTAAAAGCATCGAGGTTGAGGTGCATACCGCGGAGGGCGTGCTGAACAAGCTGGGGGCCAGCCAGACGCGCGATGCGCGCCTCGCCGTGCTGGTGGGCGAAGGGGCGAACCTGCCGGAAGATGCGGCGGTGAGCCGGACCATCCGCGCCACGGTAGCGCAGGTGCTGGCCGACGCCGCCGCCGTGCTGCAAGAGGCTCCCGCCGCGGGCGGCAAGAAGATCGTCGCCGTGACCTCCTGCCCCACCGGCATCGCCCATACCTTCATGGCGGCCGAGGGCTTGCAGCAGGCGGCCAAGGCGTTGGGGCACGAGATCCGCGTGGAGACGCAGGGCTCCGTGGGCGCGCAGACGCCGCTGACGGCGGCGGAAATCGCCGCGGCCGATCTCGTGATCATCGCGGCCGACAAGAATGTGGAACTCTCGCGCTTCGCCGGGAAGCCGCTCTTTGAGAGCGGCACCAAGGCCGCGATCAATGACGGGCAAAACCTGATCCGCCGCGCCTTTGAGCAGGCAACCGCGCAGGGCGGCACCGCCGCCGCGAAGCCCGCCGCCGCGCCCAAGGCCGGGCCGTATAAGCACCTGATGTCCGGCGTATCGTTCATGCTGCCCTTCGTCACGGCGGGCGGCCTGCTCATTGCGCTGGCCTTCGCCTTTGGCGGCATCTACGCCACTGAGCCCGCCGCCGCGCATACCTTCGCGGGCGCGCTGTTCCAGATCGGCGCGAAAGCCGCCTTCACCCTGTTCGTACCGATCCTGGGCGGGTTCATCGCCTATTCCATCGCCGACCGGCCGGGCCTCGCCCCTGGCATGATCGGCGGGTTGCTCGCCTCGCAGATCGGGGCGGGGTTCATCGGCGCCATCGCCGCCGGGTTTCTGGCAGGCTATGTCACGCAGTTTCTCACCCGCGTGATCAAGCTGCCGCGCGCCATGCAGGGGCTGATGCCGGTGCTGGTGCTGCCGCTGCTCAGCTCGCTGATCACGGGCCTGGCGATGGTCTATGTCATCGGTACGCCGATTGCCGAGATCCTTGCCTTCCTCACCAATTTCCTCAAATCCATGCAGGGATCCTCGGCCATTCTGCTGGGGCTGCTGCTGGGCGGGATGATGGCGTTCGACATGGGCGGGCCGGTGAACAAGGCGGCGTATTCCTTTGGCGCGGCGCTGCTCTCGGCTCAGGTTTACACTCCCATGGCCGCGGTGATGGCGGGCGGCATGACCCCGCCTATGGCGATCTTTCTGGCCAGCCGCCTGTTCCCCAGCCGCTTTACGGAAGAGGAGCGCGAAGCCGCCATCTCCGCCGGGGCGCTGGGGCTCTCCTTCATCACCGAGGGCGCGATTCCCTTCGCCGCCAAGGATCCGTTCCGCGTAATCCCCGCCAATGTGGCAGGCTCGGCGCTGGCCGGCGCGATCTCGATGTTCGGTGGCGTGGAGCTGAAGGTTCCGCATGGCGGTGTCTTCGTGCTGCCCATCCCCAATGCCGTGACGCATCTGGGCATCTATGTCATCGCCATCGTCGCGGGCACGCTGCTTACGGCGCTTATTCTTGGAGCCGTGAAGCCAAAACTCGTTCAACAAGCCACATAAAAAACAACACCCCACAACCAAAAAACAAAAAGTCATCAGGAAAATGTTCAAGACTCTTCTCTGCGGCGCCAGCCTGCTGGCGCTCGCCACCGCCGCGCACGCCCAAACGGCGGCGCAAACCGTAACCCAGACATCAACCCAAACAGAGACGCTCGGCCAGAAGCTTTATGATCGCGGCGTGTCGATCTCGCTGAATTACACAGGCGAGGCGGCGGGCAACCCTTACGGCGGCATCCGCCAAGGGACGCAATATACCGGGCAGCTTTATCTCGGCGGCGATTTCGACATGGGCAAAATCGTCGGGCTGGAGGGCATGACCATCCATATCGCCGTAACGCAGCGGCATGGGCGCAATCTGGCCCAGGATGATATCGGCAACAATACCTCGGTGCAGGAGGTTTGGGGCACGCAGAACCTTCATCTGGCGAATTTCAGCATCGAGCAGAAGCTGTTCGGCGGCAGGCTGGATGTCAATTTTGGCCGTGTGGCGTCCAACATCACGTTCTTCAGCTCGCCGCTTTATTGCCAGTTCCAGTCCAACTCGGCCTGCGGCAACCCGACCTTCATCTTCAAGGACGCGAACTTCACCTACTTCCCCGCCTCGGCCTGGGGCGGGGATGCGAAGTTTCTGTTCACGCCCAATACCTATGTGCATGGCGGCGTGTATGAGGTGAGCCCCATCGACAAGACCTTTGTTGATCATGGCTTCAACTTCGGCGGCAAGGGCGATACCGGCGTGGTGATGCCGGTGGAGTTCGGCTACACCCCGGCGGGCGGGCTGTATGCCATCGGCGCCTGGTACGATACCGGCGCTTATTCGGATCCGCTGAACGACGCCAATGGCCAGCCCGCCTTGCCCGCCAACCAGCCTTACGCCCAGCACCATGACCGCTCCGGCTTCTTCCTGCGCTTCAACCAGCAGGTGACGCCGGGAGGGCTGTCGATCTTCGGCGTGTTCATGACCAAGGTGACGGGCAGCGTGGCCGAGGACCGCTATTACGAGCTGGGCGCGGTGCAGCAGGGGATTCCCTGGGGCCGCCCGAATGATACGGCGGGCTTCGTTGTTAACGACCAGGAATTCTCGCGCGCCTTCGTCCAGAACATCGCCGATGCGCGCGAGTCAGTCGGCGGCTCGGGCTGGGGCATTCCGCACCGCGAGATCATGATGGAGCTGAACTATGATGCGCGCATCGGCAAGGCGTTCACCATTACGCCCAACCTGCAATACATCCTCAACCCGGACCAGTCCGCCGAACCGTACCGGAAAACGAATATCCCCGACGCCTTCGTGCTCGGTGTGAAATTCACCGTCGATCTCGCCGAATTGGGGGGCTTTGCGGCACCTCAATAACAGGAAACCCTGGGCGGGGTATTCCGGGTACAAGCCCCCGCCCCCATTTGCTTGAATGGAAGACTTATGACCAGCCGTGTAATTCCCGTCTCTCCCTTTGCCCTGGTGGTGTTCGGCGCCACCGGGGACCTGGCCAAGCGCAAGCTGCTGCCCGCCATGTTCCAGCGCGACCTCGCCGGGCAGCTGCCCGAGGAGGCCACGGTGATCGGGGCGGCGCGGGCGCATCTGCGGGAGGATGAGTTCCTCGCCCTGGCGCGAGAGGCGATCGAGGAGCACGTGCCGGAAGCGGAGCGGGACGCCCAGGCGATGGAGCGCTTCCTGGCGCGGCTGCGCTATGTGGCGGTGAACGCCACGGGCGATGAAGGCTGGCAGGAGCTGGCGCAGATACTCTCGCCGCTGAAAGAGCGCATCTGGGTGTTCTACCTCGCCACCGCGCCCGCGCTGTTTGGGCCGATCTGCGAGCATCTGGGCCGTTTCGGCCTGGCGGGAAGCAATGCGCGGGTGGTGGTGGAAAAACCGGTGGGGCGGGACCTTGCCTCGGCCAAGGCGGTGAACGAGGTGGTCGGCCGGGTGTTCCCCGAGGAACGCATCTACCGCATCGACCATTATCTTGGGAAAGAAACGGTGCAGAACCTGATGGCGCTGCGCTTCGCCAACGGGCTGTTCGAGCCGTTGTGGAACGCCGCGCATATCGACCATGTGCAGATCACCGCCGCTGAGAGCCTGGGCGTGGAGGGCCGCGCCGGATATTACGACACGGCGGGCGCGCTGCGCGACATGGTGCAGAACCATCTGCTCCAACTGCTATGCCTGGTGGCGATGGAACCGCCCGCGCAGCTGGACGCCGACGCCGTGCGCGACGAGAAGCTGAAGGTGCTGCGGGCGCTGAAGCCGATTTCCGATGCGCTATCCTCCCAGAACGTGGTGCGCGGGCAGTACCGTGCCGGGGCCTCCGCTGGTGGAGCGGTGCCGGGATACCTGGAAGAGCTGGGCGCGGCGGAGAGCACCACGGAGACTTTCGTGGCGCTGAAGGCGGAGGTGGAGACTTGGCGCTGGGCGGGCGTGCCGTTCTACCTGCGCACCGGCAAACGGCTGGCCGAGCGCGTGTCGGAGATCGTGATCACCTTCCGCCCGGTGCCGCATTCGGTGTTCGAGCCCTCGGCCGGGCCGATCAAGCCCAACCGGCTCGTCATCCGCCTGCAACCGGATGAGGGCGTGCAGTTGCAGCTGATGATCAAGGACCCCGGCCCGGGGGGGATGCGCCTGCGTCAGGTGCCGCTGGATATGAGCTTCTCCACCGCCTTTGGTGTGCGCAACCCGGATGCCTATGAGCGGCTGGTGCTGGATGTGGTGCGCGGCAACCAGACGCTGTTCATGCGCCGCGACGAGGTGGAGGCGGCATGGCGCTGGATCGACCCGATCCTGGACGCCTGGAGCCATACCGAGGAACCGCCCAAGCCCTATACGGCGGGCACTTGGGGGCCGTCGGCCGCGATTGCGCTGATCGAGCGCGATGGCCGCACCTGGGCGGATGGCGGCTCGTGATGCGAGCGTTTTCCTCCCCCGAAGCCCTGGCCGAGACGCTGGCCGAAAGCGTGGCGGCGGCGCTGCGCGGGCGCATCGCGCGCGAGGGATTTGCCGCCCTGGCAGTCTCCGGCGGCACCACGCCGATGCGGTTCTTTGAGGCCCTGTCCCGCCAAGAACTGGACTGGGCGAAGGTGACCGTAACACTGGTGGATGAACGCTGGGTGGACGAGGCCTCGCCGCGTTCGAACGCCGCTTTGGTGCGGGCGCATCTGCTGCAAAACCAGGCGGCGGCGGCACGGTTCCTGCCGCTCTACAGCGGTGCGGCCACGCCCGAAGAGGGCTGCGCGCTGGTGCGGGCAGCGGTAAGCGCACTGCCTTTGCCGTTTGCCGCCATCGTGCTGGGCATGGGCGCGGACGGGCATACCGCCTCGTTCTTTCCCGGCGGCGATCATCTGGACGCCGCACTGAACCCCACTGGCGCCGCCCTGGCCCTGCCAATGCGCGCCCCAAACGCTGGCGAGCCGCGCATCACCCTGACCCTGCCGGTACTGCTGGCGGCGGATTATCTGGCTTTGCACATCGAGGGCGAAGCCAAGCGCGCGGTGCTGGCGCAGGCCAGCGCCCTGCCGGTGGGGGCCGTGCTGGCCCACCGCCCCGGCACCGAAATTTTCTGGAGTCCCTGAGCCATGGTCCATCCCAAGATCGAGCAAGTTACCGCCCGCATCGCCGAGCGCAGCCGCAAAAGCCGCGAGGCCTATCTCGCGCGCATCCGCGCCGCCGCCACGCACATGCCGCGCCGCAAGGGGTTGGGCTGCGCCAATCAGGCGCATGGCTTCGCCGCCTGCGCGCCGGGCGACAAGGTGGCGCTGACCGGCGGGCAGGCCCCAAGCCTCGCCATCGTCACCGCGTATAACGACATGCTCTCGGCGCATCAGCCCTATGAGCATTACCCGGACATCCTCCGCGACGCCGCGCGCAAGGCGGGCGGCGTGGCCATGGTGGCGGGCGGCGTGCCCGCCATGTGCGACGGCATCACCCAGGGCGAGGCGGGGATGGAACTCTCGTTGTTTTCGCGCGATGTCATCGCGCTCTCCACGGCCATCGCGCTCTCGCACCAGACATTCGACGCGGCTGTTTACTTAGGGATTTGCGACAAGATCGTGCCGGGGCTTGTGATCGGCGCGCTCAGCTTCGGGCATCTGCCGGCGGTGTTCATCCCCGGCGGGCCAATGACCTCGGGGCTTTCCAACAACGAGAAGGCGAAGATCCGCCAGCTCTACGCCGAGGGCAAGGCCACGCGCGAGGAACTGCTGGAGGCCGAGGCCAAGGCGTATCATGGCCCCGGCACCTGCACCTTCTACGGCACGGCCAACACCAACCAGATGCTCATGGAGATCATGGGGCTGCACCTGCCGGGCTCGTCCTTCGTGAACCCCGGCACGCCCTTGCGCGAGGCCCTGACCCGCGCCGCCGCCGAGCGCGCTTTGGCCCTGACCGCCCTGGGCGGCAACTACACCCCGGTGGGCGAGATGCTGGATGAGCGCAGCTTC
>DAIDJU010000023.1 GCA_027451225.1 Acidocella sp.
TTATGGTCCTTCAGCTCGATATCGCACAGGATGATCGCCGCCCCCGGCTGCCACGGGGCGAGGCGCAGGGTGGACAGGTCGGGCGCGAAGATGAAATCGCCATAGCCCTTTTCCCAGGATGTCAGCTCATAGCCCGGCACCGGGGCGCACTCGATATCCGTGGCCAGCAGATAGGAGCAACCCTCGGCGGCTTCGGTGGTAACGGATTCGAGAAAAAAGCGCGGCATGACCCGCTTGCCCTGCAATCGGCCCTGCATGTCGCAGGCGGCGACGATGACAGTGTCGACCTCGCCGCGTTCGGCCATGCCCTTCAGCTCGGGCAATGTCAGGTAGGGGGGTGAAACCATGGTTAGCTCCCAGGTAGTTTTGTCGATTATAATCACAATTTTCTGCGCCCAGAAATGGCGGGAGGTCAAGTTTCTCTTGGCGAACGCAATGTCAGGGTATAGGCTTTGTCTATAAAAACAATCACGCCAGAAACTAACAAAAAACACGGCCAACGAAACATAGAGGGGTACTTGATGTCTAACGAGACTGAGACAGGAGTATTGGCGGAAGACGCCGCCGTACTGCACAAGATGGGATATGCGCAGGAGCTTTCCAGGCGCATGCACGGGTTTTCGAACTTTGCGGTATCCTTCTCGATTATTTGCATTCTCGCGGGCGGTATCACCTCACTGCAGACCGGGTTTTGCACCGGCGGCGCCTTTACCACCATCGTCGGGTGGATCGTCGGCGCGCTGTTCGCGCTTATCGTCGGCGCCTCTATGGCGCAGATCGCCTCCGCCTATCCCACGGCGGGCGGGTTGTATCACTGGTCGTCCATCCTGGGCGGGCGCGCCTGGGGCTGGGTCACCGCCTGGTTCAACCTGCTGGGGCTGATCTTCGTCATCGCCTCGGTGAACGTGGGCGTTTACTTCCTCTTCACTGGGCTCATCCTGGGCGATCTGTTCAATATCGACACCTCCGCCTGGGCCAATTATTGGCCGACCTTCGCGGGTGGCTGGCCGCAGGTGCTGGCGGTCTCGCTCATTACGCTGGCGCAGGGGCTGCTCTGCCATTTCAACGTCAAGCTCACCACCAAGCTCATCGATTTCTCGGGTTATCTCATCCTGGTCATCGCCGTGCTGCTGACGGGCGCGCTGCTCTACACCGTCCCGCATCTCGACTTCTCCCGCCTGCTCACCTTCACCAACTTCACAGGTGATGCCGGTGGAGGCGTGTTTCCGCGTTCGGAGAGCCCGTTCTACATCTTCCTGCTCTCGCTGCTCTACCCGCTTTACACCATCACCGGGTTCGACGGCTCGGCCCACACCTCCGAAGAGACCGTGGATGCCCGCCGCAACGTGCCGCGCGGCATTCTCAACGCCATCATCTGGTCCGGCGTGTTCGGTCTGGCGATGGCCGTGGGCTTCATCCTCTCCATCCCCGATGCCGCCAAGGCGGCCAGCGGTGGCGTGAACATCAGCTACAACATCCTGGGCGCGCTGCCGGTGCCGTTCGCGCTGAAGGCGGTGCTGCTGAGCGGCATCGTTGTGGCTAATTTCCTCTGTGCCCTGGCGGGCGTCACCTCCACCTCCCGCATGGTCTATGCCTTTGCGCGCGATGGCGGGTTGCCTGGTCACAAGCTGCTCAAGCACGTTCACCACAAGCACAAGACGCCGGTTGGCGCGATCTGGCTGACCGCCGCGCTCTCCGTCGTCGTCACGCTCTACTCCTCGGCCTTCCTGGCCCTGGCGGCGGGTTGCGCGATGTTCCTCTACATCTCCTACGCCATGCCGATCCTGGCCGGGCTGTTCGCCGAGGGTAAGAGCTGGACCGAGTTCGGCCCGTTCCGCCTGGGCGTGCTCTCCAAGCCGCTGGCGATCATCTCGGTGCTGGGCGGCGGGCTGATCATCTATATCGGCACCCGTCCGCCCAACGCCATTCTGGTGAACTACCTCATCGGTCTGTTGGTGCTGCTGGCGGTCATCTGGTTCGGCGTTGCGCGCACGCGCTTCCCTGGCCCGCCGATCGGCGACCGCGCCGTGGCCGCCCGCTCGGCCGAGATCATGGCCGAAGAAAAGGCGATGAGCCTGCCCGAGACCTGATTCGGCAAGGATTGGTTGCACCTAAAAAAGGCCCCGGATCGCTCCGGGGCCTTTTTGCCGCCTGCTTGTTAGGTGAGTATAGAATAGCCTGACCACGTAATGCTGAAGGACCTGCCATGACCACTCCCGTCTCGCCCGCCGCTATCGTCTCCGTTGGCGGGGTGGATTTTGGCAATCACCTGCCGATCTCGCTGATCGCCGGGCCCTGCCAGATCGAAAGCGCCGCCCATGCCTTCGAGTGCGCCAGCGCGCTCAAGGAGATTTGCGCGCGCCTAGGCGTTGGCATTGTGTTCAAAAGCTCCTTCGACAAAGCCAACCGCACCAGCATTTCAGGCGCGCGCGGCGTGGGGCTGGACGCCTCGCTGCAAATCTTCGCGGACATCAAGAGCCGCCTTGGCCTGCCGGTGTTGACCGACGTGCATGAGCGCGAGCAATGCGCCCCGTTGGCCGAGGTGGTGGACGTGCTGCAAATCCCCGCCTTCCTCTGCCGCCAGACGGACCTGCTGATCGCCGCCGCCGAGACCGGCGCGGTGGTGAATGTGAAGAAAGGCCAGTTCCTGGCCCCGTGGGACATGAAGAACGTGCTGGCCAAGGTCACGCAATCGGGCAATCCGCGCGTGATGGCCACCGAACGCGGCACAAGCTTCGGCTACAACACCCTGGTGTCCGATTTCCGCGCCCTGCCGATCATGGCCGGGTTTGGCTCCCCGGTGATCTTCGACGCGACCCATTCCGTGCAACAGCCGGGCGGGCTGGGCGGCGCTTCGGGCGGTCAGCGCGAATTCGTGCCCGTACTGGCGCGCGCCGCTGTGGCGGTAGGGGTGGCGGGGTTGTTCATCGAGACGCATCCGGACCCGGACAACGCGCCTTCCGACGGGCCGAACATGATCGCGCTGAAGGATTTCGAGGCGCTGATTCGTAACCTGATGGCGTTTGATAAAGTGGCAAAGGGGCAATAAGCCCCGGCCACGTTTTACTTAATGGCAGATAGCGGTTTCGCGCGTTAGCGCGGGGCGAGGGGCCGGTGCTTCGCGGACGGGTTCTTCCAGCCGCAACGTTACGAACTGGTGCAGCAGACCGCCCGTGCGTTCCTGGCGCTTGGTCTCCGGGCAAATGGCGTCCGACCGATGAAAGCGCGGCACGGCCCAGAGCATGAACCCGTGAAATGTTTTCGTGGTCATATCCAACCTCTAAAGTTGTGGCCCGTCTCTAGCCGGAAACCAATTTGCTTCCTAGAGAAAATCTGTTCCGAAATGGTTAAAATTCAGCGAGGTACAGAAATATTTTGGCGTGCAGTGCAGCAATATGACAAATTGTGGAAATTTATTTTTATTATTTGACCGCAACTAACGGTGCTTTCCGGCGGCTTGCCTGAGATTGGGTGGGTGGATCTGTTAGAGTTTCTGACAACCTAAAGGTGCAGTGGTAATGTATCAAAGGCTTCCATGGCAGGTATCCAAAGCGCTGCGGGAAACCTTCCTGCTCCGAGCGACCGGTCTTGCCGCCTCCCGCGGCAGCGCCCGGCATGGTGCAGGCGCCATTGCGTGGTGCGGTTGACCACATCACTGGTCGAGGCGTCGCGGCAAGCGGTGGGGGGAGGCCGGCTTCGTAGCGAAGCGGGGGCGCGCGCGTGTCGCCGGGTGTTTAAGCGTATGGGCAGCCTAGCAGCCTGCTGCTATGAGGCCAGCCTATGACCGAATTTTCGCAAATTGCCTCGATGACGGGGTTCGCCCGCGCCCAGGGTGAGCTGAGCGGCACCGCCTGGGTGTGGGAGCTGCGCAGCGTGAACGGGCGCGGATTGGACGTAAAGCTGCGCCTGCCCTCCGGGCTGGAAGCGCTGGAGTTTCCCCTGCGCGAGGTCGCGGCCAAGCGGCTGAAACGCGGCAATGTCTCCGGCACGCTGAGCCTCAAGCGCGAGCAGGCTGCGTCCATTGTGCCGGATATGGTGGCGCTGGAGCGGATCAAGGAGCTGGCCATCGAGCTGGCTGACAACATTCCCGGCGCGCTGCCGCCCCGGGCCGAGTTGCTGCTGGGCCTTCCGGGCGTGATGCGCAGCACCGGCGCGCAGGAGGAGAGCGAGGAAGACCGCGCCGCCCTGGCCGAGGCCGTGCGAGCCGGCTTCACCCAGGCGCTTGAGGGGCTGGCCGAGGCCCGCGCCGCCGAAGGGCGCAAGCTGGCCGAGATTACCAGCGCCAACCTGCGCGAGATCACCCTGCTGCATGAAGCCGCCGGGCTGGAAGCCGCCAAGCAGCCGGAGCTGCACCGCGCCAAGCTGGCGGCGCAGCTGGCCGAGTTGATTGGCGGGACGCCGAATCTGCCCGAGGAGCGCATCGCCCAGGAAATCGCGCTGCTGGCCACGAAGTCGGACGTGCGCGAGGAGCTGGACCGTCTGGCCGCGCATATCGAGGCCGCGCACGCCCTGCTGAAAGAGGGCGTGGCCGTGGGCCGCAAGCTGGACTTCCTGATGCAGGAGTTCAACCGCGAGGCCAACACGCTGTGCAGCAAATCGGCCTCGGTGCCGCTCACCAATATCGGCCTCGCGCTGAAAGCCGCCATCGAGCAGCTGCGCGAGCAGGTGCAGAACATTGAGTAGGCGCGGCCTCTGCCTGGTGCTGGCCGCTCCCTCGGGTGCGGGCAAGACCACCCTCTCGCGCCTGCTGCTGGAGCAGGACGATGAGCTGAGCCTCTCGGTGAGCGTGACCACGCGCGACCGCCGCCCTGGGGAGAAGGAAGGAAAGCATTATTATTTCATCGGCCAGGAGCGGTTCGATGAAATGGTGGAAAACGGTGGTCTGCTGGAATATGCCCGCGTGTTCGGCCGTTCCTACGGCACCCCTCGCGCCCCGGTGGAAGCCGCGCTGCGCGAAGGCCAGGATGTGATGTTCGACATCGACTGGCAGGGCTTCCGCCAACTTCGCGCCTCGCTGGGCGGGGATGTGGTGGGCGTGTTCATCAAGCCGCCCTCGCTGGAGGTGCTGCACCACCGCCTGACCAAGCGCGGCGACACGCCCGAGCAGGTGGAAGCCCGCATGGAGCACGCCGAGGCCGAGATCTCCCATGCCGGGGAGTTCGACTATATCGTGGAAAACCACGACCTGGACGTCGCCCTGGCCGATCTGCGCGCCATCCTGCGCGCCTGCCGGCTAGAAACCAAGCGGCAATTATGAGCGGCAGATGCGGGCGAATTTGTAAAACCGCCCGCGTCATGCTACAAACGGGCGAGAATGCCGGATATTTTTTCCCATATTTTCAACGCCTTGCAAGGCGCCGCGCCGGTCGATTTCCGGCCGCAGGCGAGTCTCTGACCTGACATGACCGATATCACTGAAGACCCCGGCGCGGAGCCGCTGCTGCCGCGCGGCCAGGAACCTGTTTCCATCGAATATGAGATGCGTAAATCCTACCTGGATTACGCCATGTCCGTCATCGTCAGCCGCGCTTTGCCGGATGCGCGGGACGGGCTGAAGCCGGTGCACCGGCGAATCCTGTTCGCCATGCACGAGGCCGGCAACACGCCGGACAAACCCTACCGTAAATCGGCCCGCATGACCGGTGACGTGATGGGTGCCTACCATCCGCATGGCGACAGCGCGATCTACCTCGCCGCCGTGCGCATGGCGCAGGATTTCTCGATGCGCGTGCCGCTCATCGACGGTCAGGGCAATTTCGGCTCCATCGACGGCGATATGCCCGCCGCCATGCGTTACACCGAAATGCGCCTGGCCCCGGCGGCGATGCTCCTGTTGCAGGACATCGACAAGGACACGGTCGATTTCCAGCCCAACTACGACGAAAGCCAGCAGGAACCCCGTGTCCTCCCGGCCGCTTACCCGAACCTGCTGATCAACGGCTCCAACGGCATCGCCGTGGGCATGGCCACCAACATCCCGCCTCATAATCCGGGCGAGATTCTGGACGCCGTGCTGGCCATGATCGCCGAGCCGGACATCGCGCTCGAAGATCTGATGAAGATCGTCCCCGGCCCGGATTTCCCCACCTCCGGCATCATCCTGGGCCGCTCGGGCATCCGCTCGGCCTTCGAGACCGGGCGCGGCTCCATCATCCTGCGCGCCCGCGCCAGCATCGAGCAGATTCGCAAGGACCGCGACGCCATCGTGGTCACCGAGATCCCGTATCAGGTGAACAAATCCACGCTGCTGGAGCGCATCGCCGAACTGGTCCGCGCCAAGGAGGTCGAGGGCATCGCCGACCTGCGCGATGAGTCGGACCGCGAGGGCATGCGCATCGTCATCGAGCTGAAGCGCGACGCCACCGGCGAGGTGGTGCTGAACCAGCTTTACCGGATGACCAATCTGCAAAGCAGCTTCGGCATCAACATGCTGGCGCTGGACAAGGGCAAGCCCCGGCAGATGGGGCTGAAGGAACTGCTCGGCCTGTTCATCGAATTCCGCGAGGAGGTGATCCTCCGCCGCGCCCGCTTCGACCTGAACAAAGCCCGCGACCGCGCGCATCTGTTGATCGGCCTCGGCATCGCCGTCGCCAATATCGACGAAGTCATCAAGATCATCCGCTCCAGCCCGGATTCCAACACTGCCCGCGCCACGCTGATGGCGCGTGAATGGCCGGTGGAGAACGTGCTGCCGCTGCTGGCCCTGGTGGACGATGCCGGGAACGTGGTCTCCGCGCACAACACCATCCACCTGACCGACGCCCAGGCGCGCGGCATTCTGGAGCTGCGCCTCGCCCGCCTCACCGGGCTGGAGCGCGACAAGATCCAGGGCGAGTTGGCCGAGGTCTCCGAGAAGATCAAGGAATTCCTCGCCATCATCGGCTCGCGCATCCGCAGGCTTGAGGTGATGCGCGACGAACTCCTGGCTGCGCGCGAGAAGATCGCGTCCCCGCGCAAATCCTCTATCGAGGATGTGGACGCCGATCTCGACGATGAGAGCCTGATCGAGCCGGGCCAGATGGTCATCACGCTGACGCGTGACGGCTTCATCAAGCGCACGCCGCTCGATGTCTTCCGCGCCCAGAACCGCGGCGGGCGCGGGCGCTCAGCCGCCGGCACGCGCGGCGATGACATCGTCACCCGCAGCTTCAACGCGCATACGCATCAATTCGTGCTGTTCTTCTCCTCGGGCGGCAAGGTGTTCCGCGAGAAGGTCTGGCGCCTGCCGGAAGGCGGGGCCACGGGCAAGGGCAGGGCGCTGGTGAACCTGCTGCCCGAGTTGGGCGGCGACCAGATCACCACCGTGCTGCCGCTGCCGCAGGATGAAACCCTGTGGGAGAATCTGCACCTTGTCTTCGCCACATCCAGCGGCAATGTGCGCCGCAACCGGCTGGCGGATTTCAAGAATGTCCGCGCCTCAGGGCTGATCGCCATGAAGCTGGATGAGGGCGACCACCTGATCGGCGTCGCCACCTGCCGCGATGGCGACGACGTGTTCCTGGCCACCAAGCTCGGCCGCTGTATCCGCTTCCAGATCACCGACGAAACGCTGCGCGTGTTCTCGGGCCGTGACTCCACCGGCGTGCGCGGCATCAAGCTGGGTGCTGGG